>CAZLCF010000407.1:0-2271 GCA_964557905.1 uncultured Rikenellaceae bacterium
AAGGTATTGCGAGGTTGTTGTGAATAATGAATACCAGGGAATTTATCTTCTGACAGAAAAAATCAAGATTGATGACAACCGTGTAGCTGTTGCAGATCTTAATCCTGACGAAAATACCGGAGATGACATTACAGGCGGCTATATGTTTAAAAATGATTATTATACAGCATCTGACAGCTGGCTAAGCAATTATTCACCAATCAATAAACCCGGTGCGGAAGTACATTTTGTTTATTACGATCCCGAACCGGATGAACTGACTCCTCAGCAAAAGAATTACATTAAGGATTTTGTCAGTTCATTTGAAACCATGCTTTACAGTCCTGATTTCTCTGACCACAAAACGGGATACAGGGCTTATCTTGATGTAAGCTCTTTTGTCGATTATTTTATTGTCGGGGAGATATCAAGAAATGTGGATACCTATAAGAAGAGCAGGTTTTACTGCAAGGATAAAGACAGTAATGATGGCCGGATCCATTCCGGACCTGTCTGGGATTTCGACTGGGCATGGAAGAATATTACCGAAAATTGCATACATTTCAACCAGACCGACGGCTCCGGATGGGCTTATAAGATAAACGAATGCAATGCATGGCCGGTTCCTCCTTCCTGGGAAATACGGCTTATGCAGGACAAAAATTTTGTTAATGAGATCCATGACAAATATTATATACTGCGGAAAAATATCCTGAGCAAGTCACACATTAATCATATCATTGACTCAGTTGCAGCATTGCTTGATAATGCTCAGAAAAGGCATTATCAGAAATGGAAGATACTTGGAATAAATGTCGGGACACCTGAATCAGGAGAACAACCTGTGACTTACAGCGGGGAGATTCAAAAATTCAAGAACTGGATAAGCACACGGCTTGCCTGGCTCGATGCAAATATGGTAGGCAGATCGTCAGCATTTATGAATGGTTACCAGCCTATATGCAGGATTTTTCCGAATCCGGCCGGCGAAAACCTTTATATCGAATCTGATACCATTATCAGTAAAGTAGTATTATATAATTCTTCCGGCATTCCTGTCAGAGAAAAAACTGATTGTAACGACTATTCCGTCAAAATGAATCTGGCTCATCTCGGTCCCGGATTTTATATCACTCGTATTTACTTCAGGTATGGTGGAGTAATAATGAGAAAACTTGTAAAAAAATAAATCTTTTACCATTTATTATGACTTTCTGATCCTGTATTTCCAACCAATTATATACCTTGGAAAAAAATCTAAAACTATTTCTATCATGAAACGAATATTTACCTATGTGCTTCTTATGGCTGGGCTAATACTCTGTATATCAGATGTATTACAAGCCCAGGATTCACCCAGGTCGCGTGAATCCTTTAATGACGGCTGGAAATTTGCCAGGTATTTCAATGCCTGGGATGAAGCTTCTGCTTCTAATAAAGAACCTGAAAACCTGCAAGCGCCTTCTGTTAACGATAAGGACTGGCGTACGCTTGATCTGCCTCACGACTGGGCAATTGAGGGACCCTTCAGCGATACTCTCGAAAACGATACCGGTCTGCTTCCCTGGAAAGGTATAGGCTGGTACAGGAAGCACTTTACAATAATGGATTCCGACAAGGACAAACGGATATATGTCGACTTCGATGGAGCCATGGCTTATGCAAAGGTCTGGCTTAACGGTAAATTTGTCGGGGAATGGCCTTATGGATATACATCCTTCCGTCTTGACCTTACGCCTTATGTTATATTCGGAAAGGAGAATATCATTGCTGTCCGGCTCGACACAAAAAACTGGGATTCAAGATGGTATCCGGGAGCGGGGCTCTACCGTAATGTATGGCTGGTTAAAACATCCCAGGTGCATATTGCTCACAACGGACTCTTCATCACCACACCTGAAATTAAGAAAGAGAGCGCTAACGTGAGTGTAAAAGCGGAGGTTGAAAATCACCTTGGTGACCCATCAACAGTGTCAGTTAAAGCTTCAGTTTATAAGCTTAATGAGATAATGAAGCCAACTGACCAACCTGTTGCCGGATCGGTTATTGCGACGGCTACTGTCATGGGGATGAAGGATCATACCTTCAGGCTCGATATATCTGTTAAATATCCTGTCCTCTGGGATATAACTGATCCTGAGCTCTATATGGTTGCCGTCACAGTAATGCACGGGGATGTTGTTACTGACAGGCTTGAAGCCAATTTCGGTTTCAGAACTCTTGAGTTCACACCCCGCGATGGTTTTCTGCTTAACGGAAAAAGAGTTGAAATAAAAGGTGTATGCAACCATC
>CAZLCF010000408.1:0-2257 GCA_964557905.1 uncultured Rikenellaceae bacterium
TTCCGGATCTTTATCTTCCCTTTTTCATTGGCCTTGATAATGGATTCAATCAGGGAAGTGGTTGTTTTGCCAAATGGTATTTCAGTGATTACCAGGGTTTTCTTGTCGATTTTTTCAATTTTTGCCCTTACCTTGACAATACCGCCTCTTTGTCCGTCATTGTATTTTGAAACATCGATAAATCCTCCTGTAGGGAAATCGGGATAAATCGTAAATTCTTTACCCTGAAGATATTCGATAGTTGCATCAATCAGTTCCACGAAGTTATGAGGCAGTATTTTTGAAGCAAGGCCGACAGCAATTCCTTCCACGCCCATTGCAAGGAGCAGCGGAAACTTGACCGGCAGGGTAACAGGCTCCTTGTTCCTCCCGTCATAGGAAAGCTTCCATTCAGTGGTTTTCGGATTAAAGACCACATCAAGCGCAAATTTTGACAGTCTTGCCTCAATGTATCTTGGTGCGGCTGCACCATCACCGGTCAGCACATTGCCCCAATTTCCCTGAGTATCGATAAGCAGTTCTTTTTGTCCCATCTGCACTAATGCATCGCCTATTGAGGCATCTCCGTGCGGGTGGAATTGCATGGTATGGCCGATTATATTTGCTACTTTGCTGAAGCGTCCGTCATCCATCCGTTTCATCGAATGAAGAATACGCCTCTGAACAGGTTTAAGTCCGTCAAAAAGATCAGGAACAGCACGTTCAAGAATAACATAGGAAGCATAATCCAGGAACCAGTCCTGGTACATTCCCGACAGGGCCGTTACGGAATGAAGAGCTGCCGGACCCTCGTGAACGTCCTCTCCTCCATCAATCCCGTCAATATCAAGATCCATTTCTTCCATAAACATACCTGTACCTTCCCCGGAGTCTTTCAGATCCCTTCCTCTACTTTATCTTCTTCAACTCTCAGGTTATCAATGATAAAATCCTGTCTTTCAGGAGTATTCTTACCCATATAAAATTCGAGATAACCATTCACGGCATCTGTTTTCTTCATCCTTACCGGTTCAAGCCGCATATCTTTTCCGATAAAGTGCTTGAATTCATCAGGCGATATTTCACCGAGTCCCTTGAACCTTGTGATCTCAGGATTCGGTCCGAGTGCATTTATTGCTTTAGTTTTTTCTTCGGCAGAATAACAATACCTGGTCTCTTTTTTATTTCTCACCCTGAATAACGGCGTCTGCAAAATATAAACATGCCCCTTCCTGACAAGTTCAGGGAAGAACTGCAGAAAGAATGTAAGAAGCAAAAGCCTTATATGCATGCCGTCAACATCGGCATCTGTTGCTATCACCACATTGTTGTACCTGAGATTTTCAATTCCATCTTCAATATTCAGGGCTGCCTGGAGAAGGTTGAATTCTTCGTTCTCATATACTATTTTTTTGGTAAGCCCGTATGAATTGAGCGGTTTTCCCCTGAGGCTGAAAACAGCCTGTGTTTCAACATTTCTTGACTTGGTGATTGACCCGCTTGCAGAGTCACCCTCTGTAATGAAAATCGTTGAATCAAGCTTGTCTGAATCATTTGAATTATAATGTATCCGGCAGTCCCTGAGCTTCTTATTATGAAGGCTTACCTTCCTGGCTCTCTCTCTTGCCAGCTTCTGGATAGACGATATGGCTTTCCTTTCTTTTTCTGAATCCTGTATTTTCTTCAGGAGTATCCCGGCAGTATCGGGATTTTTATGAAGGAAATCATCGAGTTGTTTTTTGATGAAATCGGTGATAAATGTTCTTACTGATGGCCCTTCCGGTCCCATATCCTTTGATCCCAGCTTTGTTTTGGTCTGCGATTCAAAAATCGGTTCCTCAACCTTTATGCTTATTGCCGCAATTATTGATGAACGTATATCGGCCGGATCATAATCCCTTTTATAAAACTCCCTGATGGTCCTGACAATTGCTTCCCTGAATGCAATGAGGTGAGTTCCTCCCTGTGTTGTATGCTGACCATTCACGAAGCTGTAATAATCTTCTCCGTATTGTGCACCGTGTGTAAATGCAAACTCAATGTCATCACCCTTCAGGTGAATTAGAGGATAAAGACCCTCCTTGCTCATGTTTTCATTCAGAAGATCGGCAAGTCCGTTCCTGGAAAAGAACTTATTACCGTTGAAATTGATTACCAGTCCGGAATTGAGATATACATAGTTTTTCAGCACGGAATCTACGTATTCCGATATGTAGAAATAATTACCGAACATCCCTTCGTCAGGCTGGAAGATCACCTCAACGCCATTTTCCTCATT
>CAZLCF010000409.1:0-2241 GCA_964557905.1 uncultured Rikenellaceae bacterium
GAAAAACAGACTATTTCTGATGTTTCGCAACCATTCATTGCCAAGATGGCTGGTTCTGGTTTTGGATATGTCTGTTGTTTATTTCTCTTTCCTGATTGCTTATATCCTCAGATATAACTTTGAAATTTATACTTACGAGATTTCTTTATCACTAAAGCAGGCATTTTTTGTCCTGGCGATTTATACTTTTTTCATGCTCATTTTTAAATCTTATGCGGGCATGATCAGACATACAACCCTTAAGGATACCTATCAGATTATTTTCTCAAATACATCTGCTCTTATTATTCTTTTTCTGATAACCCTGATGAGCAGGTATTATGAATGGAATCCTCTTTTTAATATTCCGCTGTCCATACTTCTAATTCATTTCGGGGCAGTAACTATTTTTCTTTTCTTCTTCAGGGTATCTGTCAAGATCTTCTATGAATTTGCCACTTCCATACCAAAGGACCGGAAAAATGTGCTCATTTATGGTTCCGGTGAAACGGGGATAATAGTTAAAAGAGTAATTGAAGGAGATCCGAAAAGCGAATATAAGCTCATTGGATTTATCGATGATGATAAAAAACTTCAGGGTAAAAAAGTTGACGGGTCGCCTGTCTTTTCACGTAAAATACTGAAAAAAAGATTTATTGAGGAACAGGATGTCAAAGTGTTCATTATAGCAATTAATAATATTACTCCGTCCAGGAAAAAGGATGTGATTGAATCCGTGATCCAGTTTGGATGTGAGATCCTTGACACACCTTCAGTCGACACATGGCTTAACGGACAGTTTCAGGTCAAGAACCTCAAGAAGGTGAACCTGGAGGATCTTCTTGGCCGTGATCCTATTTCACTCGATTTGGGTATAATTGAGGAGGGATTGAAAGACAAGACAATTCTTGTAACCGGAGCCGCCGGGTCGATTGGATCAGAAATAGCCAGGCAGCTGACAAGGTTTAAGACTAAACAGCTTGTACTTGTCGATCAGGCTGAAACTCCATCTTATTATTTGGGAGAGGAGCTGAAAGGGAAGTTTTCCAGCTGCAATTTCAGGATAATTTTAAGTGATGTAACGCGGCCTGAAAACATGGATCACATATTCAAGAAGTTCAGACCGGAAGTGGTTTTTCACGCAGCCGCGTACAAGCATGTTCCGATTATGGAAGTCCATCCCCATGAAGCCTTCAGGGTTAATGTGGGAGGTACCAAGATAGTGACTGAGCTGGCTATTAAATATGATGTCGAAAAGTTTGTAATGGTCTCATCCGATAAGGCTGTCAATCCGACGAATGTGATGGGGGCTACAAAGAAGATATGCGAATTGCTTGTCCATGCACAGGCATGCCGTGAAGGCATAAAAACTCAGTTCGTTACAACCCGGTTTGGCAATGTGCTCGGTTCTAATGGTTCAGTTATCCCTTTATTTAATAAACAGATACGCGAGGGCGGTCCGGTTACCATTACTCATCCTGATATTACACGATTTTTTATGACGATCCCTGAAGCGTGTCAGCTTGTTCTTGAAGCCGGTTTCATGGGTAACGGGGGTCAGATATATGTATTTGACATGGGGGAACCGGTTAAGGTGCTTGATATTGCTAACAACCTGATCCGTCTTTCAGGGCTTGAACCGGGGAAAGACATTAAAATAATTTATACAGGATTGCGTCCCGGTGAAAAGCTCTATGAGGAACTTTTTGCGGAAGATGAACCAATGCTGCCAACGCATCATCCGAAGATCTCCATAGCGCAGATCGCTGGTAATGATTTTGATAAAATACTTTTAAAAATCGATAATATTCTGAATTCTCTATATACCCTTACAGATAAGGAAGTTATCGAAGAGATGCAGAAAATAGTACCGGAGTATAAGAGCAAGTTTGAGATGGTGAATATGTAACGTTTCACATCAGTTTTTGACCCTGAGTTACCTGACATAATTTCACACGAAAACAATTAATTGAACTTTAGAATGTCTGCGAAAAACCGAAAGAAAGTTTTTGTCAGCGGTTGCTTTGACATTCTTCATTCAGGACATGTTGCTTTCTTAAAGGAAGCCGCTCAATTTGGAGATTTATATGTAGGATTAGGCTCTGATAAGACTATTTATGATCTGAAGGGTCATAAGACCATTAACTCTGAGGATGAAAGACTTTATATGCTTGAGGCTCTGTCATGTGTTCATAAAGTCAATATTAATAAAGGTGATGGAATTATTGACTTTATCGATGATCTCAAAGCACAAAAACCTGA
>CAZLCF010000410.1:0-2239 GCA_964557905.1 uncultured Rikenellaceae bacterium
TCAAAAAATTACTTTTTGAAAAAGAAATCCCCGTTCAGTTTGTTCCACTCCGTTGGTATCTGCTGGTTGTTGCTCAGCTTTCTCACCTGAACCCGGGTATTCATAAAAACACTGAGTACAGATTGCGGAATCACCATCTGTTTTACCAGTTCCTCTGTAAAGAGTCCATTGGCTCCTTTTCCATCAGCTGCAGTCGACCCTTCGGAAGTGGCAAATGATATTATGGTGCCGCTTGTAAAGTTCATGGCCTTGAATCCCTGTTCACCTCCACGTGCCCAGGCGGCAAAGGGATTGTTCCGGCATGCATCAAGAATTACAATATTCGTATTCTCCTGGTAACGCTCAAATTCCTCAACAATGAAATCAACAGGAATTGCCTCAAACTTGCAGTCACCCTCCTTTTCCAGCTTTGCATCAACCGGTATCAGGTAGTTCTTCCCATCCACCTGGTTGCCATGACCGGCATAATAAAAGAGGGCTACATTTGCGGAAGGCAGCTTTTCATTGAACTCCCTTATGGCAGTCATCATTTCTTCCTTTCCGGCATTGAGCTGTTTGATAACATCAAAACCAAGCTCCTTAAGAGTTCCTTCCATGAGATTGGCATCATTCACCGGATTCTTCAGGGGAGCGCTGTTTTTATATTGTGCATTCCCAAAAACCAGCGCAAGCCGCCTCTCGGCCAGAGCAGGCTGGAGCTTAATCAGCCTCTTTTCCGAGGTCGTGCTGCCAGCCATATTTGTTGCTATGATATAAATATTGTTGTCTCCCTCCTTAAGCACAATTGAGCTTTGCCAGTTATAGTTGCAATCACCCATGTTCGATAACTGGAAAACATTGTCTTCCGACTGTATGCTCCCATTGACCAGCAGCTTCACTGATTTTAATTCCGTGGGCGATTTTATGCATGCCCCTATCGAGAAGCTCTCCTTGTTTACCAGGGTACTTGAGTTCTCAGGATTTGACCATGAAACAACGGGCACCACAGCTGAAGGATTTGTAAAATATCTCAATTCTGATTTTACAGCTCCATCGCTGTTTGTTGCCACTATATAGACGTTATTCTCTCCCGGACCAAAATTCAGGTTCTTTTCAACAACAAATGTCTGGTTGTTTTCTGCTGAGGGAAGGATCTCTCCTTCACCTTTTGATACTCCGTTCAGATAAAATAATACTGACTTTAAACCTGATGGTGATTTAACCGCTGCCCTGACTTTTGCTGAAAACGATTCAAGAGTCGTTCTCTGACCTGAGGGACTGACCCAGGTGATCGTTGGACCGCCAACAGCTGCTGCAACCGGTACCTGGTTTTGTACTGCTGCATTCCTCGTTGCAAGTTCAGGTGATGCAGTGGCATTCAGATATAATACATTGAGGTAATCCACTGATATCTCTGAATCGGTACCAACATTGAAGCCGATCCCGTTCCCTTCGGGCTTGATATTATTGAACTGCCCCACCAGAACTTCATTCGCAAAAATATAATAGACTCCGCTCACGCACCTGACAGTCAATTTATTATGTAAGTCCGGCCTGATCTGAAATATTCCGGGACCTTTAAAGAGCTTTTCCAGCTTCTTGCCCTTTGAAGGTGTATCCTTTATAACCTCAAGCGTACTATTGTCAGATATCTCAACCCTGTAATGATCATATTTATCCGTCATTCCGAATACCAGGGCTCCTGTTCCTTTAATTACTTTTATGGCAGCTTCGATCTCATAATCTGTGCTCGTTGTAACCGGAACTGTTTTATATGAGAGTCCTGTTGACTGCTGATAATTCTTGCAGGTGATTGTATAGTACCCTGAAGCTATCTTACCACTGACCCACAGGTTATCGGTTATCCACTGGTTTGAGTTGTTATCAAAACCGTCTGAGAATAATGCAGATTTGGTACCGGTATTATAAGCCAGGTAATTCTGCTGCGCCAATGATGTATTGATATTTAAAAACATAAGACTGAACAGCAGGAGCATACTATTAAATGCTTTGACCTTTTTCATCTCTTGACATTTTAATTTTCCACCAGACATTATGTTTTACAAAGTATTGAAATTTTATCTATTCTTGAAATAGAAATGACCTACCAGCCTGTTGTCTTCAGTTGGGACCTGTGTATTATTGCTCAGCTTTTTTACCTGCATCCGGGTATTCATAAAAACATCATTTATCGACTGTGGTATCATCATCTGCTTGACAAGCTCCTGGGTGTATAATCCGTTTGCCCCTTTTCCGTCAG
>CAZLCF010000411.1:0-2219 GCA_964557905.1 uncultured Rikenellaceae bacterium
AATTTGACGAAAAAGCTGAAAAAGTTGTTGCACTTCAGAAAATGTGGAGGACAATTGGATTCGCTCCCAAAAAGCAGAACAATAGAGTATATCAGAGATTCCGGGATGCCTGCGACGGCTTTTTTGAAAAGAAAAGAGGCTTTTATGCAGATAATAAAGAGATTCAGCAAAACAATCTCCAGCTGAAGATTGAACTGTGCATTCAGGCTGAAGCACTTCAGGAAAGCACAGACTGGAAAACGACTTCAGATGCCCTGATAAGGCTTCAGAAAGAGTGGAAGGAAATCGGACCTGTTCCCAGGAAACAATCAGAGAAAAGCTGGAAGAGGTTTAGAAAAGCATGTGACCATTTCTTTAACAGGAAGGCTGAGTTCTTTGCGGAGCTCGATACTTCCTATGAGGATAATCTGAAGGCAAAACTGGCTGTAATTGAAGAAATTGAAAGTTTTGAAACCGGGACCGACGTGCAGGCAGCCTTCGATAGATTGAAGGAAATGCAGAAGAAATGGACGGAGATCGGATTCGTTCCCTTCGGCATGAAGGATGAAATAACAAACCGCTACAGGAATGCTCTTAATAAGGAATTCGATAAACTGAAAATCGGAGATGAAGATAAGAGCATACTCAAATATAAGACCAAGCTTGATAACCTGCGGACAAATCCTAAGGCATCAAGAAAGCTGAGGAACGAGCGGGATAAATTTGTAACAAAGATCAAACAGCTTGAAGGTGACATCGTACTATGGGAAAATAATATCGGCTTCTTTGCAAAATCCACTAATGCAGATACCATGATCCGGGAGGTGGAAGAGAAAATTGATCATGCAAAGAAATTGATTAAGACACTTGAAGAAAAAGTCAAAATGATCGACCAGTCGGGTCTCGATGATTAATACCAGATGATTTTAATAGTTCAACAATAGATTCTTTTTGCTCTGAAAGACGTAAAATACATATTTATTACCGGCGGCGTAACCTCTTCACTGGGAAAAGGAACTCTGTCTGCATCTCTTGCAAAACTCCTGCAGGCCAGGGGCTATTCCGTAACAATTCAGAAACTGGACCCCTATATAAACGTTGATCCCGGAACACTCAACCCTTATGAGCATGGTGAATGTTACGTTACTCTCGATGGGGCTGAAACTGATCTTGATCTTGGTTATTATGAGCGTTTTTTGAATGTCCCTACAAGCAAGGCAAATAATATAACAACGGGAAGGATCTACCAGTCAGTAATTGAAAAGGAGAGAAAGGGGGATTACCTCGGAAAAACTGTCCAGGTCATTCCGCATATTACGGATGAAATAAAACGCAGGATCAAACTGGTGAGCTCAGGAAATAAATTTGAAATTGTGCTGACAGAAATCGGGGGTACTGTTGGCGACATTGAATCATTGCCCTACATTGAATCGGTTCGTCAGCTGAAATGGGAGCTTGGCTCCCAGAATTGCATAGTGATCCACCTGACTCTCGTTCCTTTTTTATCTACAACCGGCGAATCAAAAACAAAGCCTACCCAGCATTCAGTGAAAGTACTGCTTGAGGAAGGTATTCAGCCTGATATCCTGGTTTTAAGGACCGACAGAAGCCTTAATGCTGATCTTAAACGAAAAGTTGCCCTTTTTTGCAACGTTGAGGAAAAAGCTGTTATTGAATCTGTGAATGTCTCTACAATTTACGAGGTCCCGATAAAAATGCTTGAGGAGAAACTTGATCAGATAGTACTGAGGAAGCTTGGATTACCAATCGGAAAAGAGCCCCCTCTTACCGAGTGGAGAGAATTCCTGAGGCGGTTAAAAAATCCTAAAAACTCGATTAAGATAGGCTTAGTTGGAAAATATGTTGAACTGGCTGATGCTTATAAGTCAATATCAGAGGCATTAATACATGGCGGCTCAACAAATGATTGTAAAATAAATGTTGATTTCATCCAATCAGAGGATATTAATGAAAAGAATGCTGCTGAACGGTTTAAAAACATTGATGGAATACTTGTAGCACCGGGATTCGGAGCAAGAGGAATTGAGGGAAAAATTACTGCAGCAAAATATGCCAGGGAAAATAATGTTCCATTTATAGGGATATGCCTTGGAATGCAGTGTGCTGTAATTGAATTTGCACGGAATGTACTTAATCTTGAAGGAGCACATTCCACCGAAATAGATCATAAAACCAAATACCCCGTAATTGATCTCATGGAGGAACAAAAAAGTGTGACT
>CAZLCF010000412.1:0-2210 GCA_964557905.1 uncultured Rikenellaceae bacterium
TGAATAATGCCGGCGGTGCCTGGGATAATGCTAAAAAATTCATTGAAAGAGGCAACTATGGCGGCAAGAAAAGTGAATGCCATAAAGCCAGCATTGTTGGCGATACAGTTGGAGATCCGTTTAAAGACACATGCGGTCCCTCAATGAATATCCTGATCAAACTTATGTCAATGGTTTCTGTTGTAATGGCAGGTGTGACAGTTGCTTTCAGCATTTTCGGATAATAATTTATTATAATATTCTGTAAAAAAGCTGTCCTCAAAGGCAGCTTTTTTTGTGTTTTGTGTTTTTATTATTGATATCTTTGGCACCTTTCTTTGCAGTCAGTTAAGCCTGGTTTCAGGGAAAATCATGAAAAGTCCTGAAGTTCATCCGGATATTAAAAAACTCTCTCTTGCAGGAGCAATAATTACACTTGGCATTGTATTCGGCGATCTGGGAACCAGTCCGCTCTATACAATGAGAGCTATTGTTACAGGTGGTTCAGAAAACTTTAACAAGTTGCTTGTTTATGGCGGCTTGTCCTGTATTTTCTGGACACTGACTCTTTCCACAACAATAAAATATGTCTTAATAACATTAAGAGCCGATAACAATGGAGAGGGAGGTATTTTTGCCCTGGCTGCATTGATCAAAGAAAAATCACTGTGGATTGCTATCCTGACCATGATCGGAGGATCGGCTCTTTTAGCCGATGGTGTCATTACTCCTGCTATAGCCGTCACTTCTTCAATTGAAGGATTAAAACTTTATAATGCCGAAATACCGGTAGTTCCTATTGTTCTGATCATTCTGGCTGTATTGTTTTTTATTCAGCAATTCGGAACAAATTTTATCGGGAGTTCATTTGGCCCGATCATGTCCATATGGTTTACTACTCTGGCTGTGTTAGGCTTCTCCCAGATAATCAGACATCCTGCTATTTTACAGGCTGCAAATCCTGTCTATGCCTACCGGTTCCTGACTGAATATCCCGGGGGATTTGTTATGCTGGGTGCTGTTTTCCTCTGTACAACAGGTGCAGAAGCGCTTTATGCCGATCTTGGACATTGCGGAAGATCGAATATCCAAGTTTCCTGGGCATTTGTAAAGATCGCACTTCTTATCAATTATTTTGGACAGGGCGCCTGGCTGATGACGAACATGGGAACAAAACCAGATGTCAATCCATTTTTTACGATAATGCCGGAATGGTTCCTGATTCCCGGTATAATACTGGCAACAGCGGCAGCAATTATTGCGAGCCAGGCAATAATAAGCGGATCATTTACCCTTATAAGTGAGGCAATTTCTTTGAATTTATGGCCCTGGATCAGGGTGCTGCATCCAACATATGTGAGGGGACAGGTTTACTTGCCTTTTGTGAACTTGGTCCTATGGATTGCTTGCAGTCTTACTGTTTTCTTTTTCAAAGAATCATCAAATATGAACGCTGCTTATGGCCTGGCAATCAACATTACCGAAATAATGACCACTTTCCTGTTGTCATATTATCTGTTCAGGAAAGGATTGAATCACAGGCTTGTACTGATCCTGTTTATGACATATCTGACAATAGAGGGAAGCTTCCTGGTTGCCAACCTCCACAAATTCAGATACGGAGGATGGTTTACTCTCATGCTTGCGTCAATATATTTCATCATAATGTATGGTTGGTATTTTGGCAGGAAAATCAAGAACCGGTATATTACTTTCGCTGATCTTGATAAACACCTTAATATGTTCAGGGATCTCAGCAAGGATGAATCAATACCAAGATTTGCCACCAACCTTGTTTATATTATACATGCCAACAGGCATGATCAGGTCGAATCAAAAGTGATCTATTCTATTTTCCATAAGCAGCCAAAACGGGCAGATACTTACTGGCTTCTTCATATTGACAGGGTAAATGAACCAAACAGGTTTAATTACCAGGTTAAGCATATAATACCCGGTATATTAATAAGAATTGATTTTAATATCGGATTTAAAGTTGAACCTAAAATAAATCTTTATTTCAGGGAAGTTCTCGAGGATCTGGAAAAATCACGAGAAATAAAGCTTCAGAGCAGTTTTGATTCTTTGAAAAAACACGGTTATGAGGGGGACTTTATTTTTATTGATATCGACAGGATAATGTCACGTGATTATACACTCTCACACTGGGAAAATTTTGTCCTCTCACTTCACTCTCTGGTGAGAAGATTAAGTATCACTGACAGCAGGAT
>CAZLCF010000413.1:0-2209 GCA_964557905.1 uncultured Rikenellaceae bacterium
TGATAATGCTGGAATCAATTTTCCTGTCAATCGTCGGCGGTTTTGCAGGAATGGCCGTCAGTGAGGTTGTGATAGCAATCACGGCGAAGACAGGAATTAACCTGATGAAATATTCAGAGGGCATGGAGGCAATAGGCTATTCAGCAAACCTGTTTCCGACCATTGATGCCCAGTTCTTTATTACAACAACAATTCTTATCGTACTTACAGGAATAATATCAGCAATTTACCCGGCGCGCAAAGCTTTAAAGCTTAATCCTGTAGAAGCAATAAGAGGCGAATAAAAACATTAAAAAAAACAAAGTCATGGCAGTAGTAGAAATAAATAACGTTTTTAAGTCCTACCACGACACGGAAGTTGAAGTGAAGGCAATTAACGGAGTGACGCTAAGTTTTGAGAAAGGCGACTTTGCGGTAATAGTGGGTCCTTCGGGATCCGGGAAGACAACTTTACTTAACCTTGTCGGAGGCCTGGATCAGCCTACCGGAGGAGAAATCCTGATTGCAGGACACCGTCTGTCAGAACTCCGGTCTTCAGAGCTTATCGACTTCAGGATGGATCATGTCGGATTCGTTTTCCAGTCTTATAATCTCATCCCGGTGCTTACAGCGTCCGAAAATGTGGGATTCATCATGAACCTGCAAAAATGGCCAAAGGAAAAGCGCAAGACACGTACCGATGAGCTGCTAAGTTCGGTAGGGCTGGCTGACAGGCACAACAGCCGCCCCTCACAGCTGTCAGGAGGTCAACAGCAAAGAGTAGCAGTTGCCCGCGCCCTGGCAACACGTCCAGAATTTATTCTTGCAGATGAACCAACAGCCAACCTCGATTCAAAATCTGCTGAATCACTTCTCGATATAATGGAAAAACTGAACCATGAAGAAGGGATGACATTCATTTTTTCAACTCATGATGTAAGAGTCATGAAAAGAGCCCACAGGGTTATCACCCTGGAAGACGGGAAGGTAGTTTCAGATGAAAAAAGGGAATAAAAAGTCCCGAAATTCAAATATGAAGAATTTATTAATTATTGCAGCCTTTCTGGTTATCTTGAACTCAACTCTTCTATCACAGGAGGGAAAATCTAAACTCATTGAACTGAACGGGTACCTGACAACCATGCAGAGTGCAATGTTTGATACTCTTTCAGGGCCTGTTTTTTATGAGAATCTTTTGCACAACAGGCTCAATTTCAAAGGATATATAAATGAAAACATAACATTGGCTGTTGAATTGAGGAACCGTCTTATCACCGGTGATATGGTCAGATCGTACTACGGTTATTCAGATATGATCGGGACAGATGAGGGGTGGATTGACATGTCGTGGAATGTCGTGGACGAGAACTCATTTTTTCTGAATACAACAATTGACAGACTCTGGCTCGATCTGAATTTTAACAAATTCCAGGCGAGAATAGGCCGTCAGAGAATAAACTGGGGACAAACCTTTGTATGGAATCCCAATGATATTTTCAATGCGTATTCATTCTTTGATTTTGATTATATAGAAAGACCAGGAAGCGACGCAGTCAGGCTTCAATATTATCCTTCATTCTCATCGGCCATTGAGGTTGCCGCCAAAATTGACAGCGAAGACGATGTTACTGCTGCAGGCCTGTACCGGTTCAATAAATGGGGTTATGATATCCAGCTCCTGGCGGGATATTCAAACAGCTCCGATATAGTTGCAGGTGCCGGATGGTCTGGCTCGATAGGATCAGTATCCTTCAGGGGAGAGGGATCCTGGTTCCGGCCGCTGGAAAACTTTAATGATGCGACAGGAACAACAATCATAACGGCTGGTTTTGACAAAGTGTTTGAAAATAACTCAATAGCCCAGATGCAACTGATGTACTGTAATAATCCGCTTAAGCTGAATAATTTCTCAAATTTCTATTCGGGCAATCTTTCAGCCAAAGACCTTGCATTTTCAGAGTTTTCAGCTTTCGGACAATTTACCTGGGCAGCCACTCCATTGATGAACATAGGTCTGTCGGCAATGTGGTTCCCTGATCTGGAAGGCTATTTTGCCGGTCCCACATTTGACTATTCACTTGCAGAGAACGTTGATTTTTCGCTTATATGGCAGCATTTCAACGCTGAAATGGGAGGATCCAAAACCAGAATTAACCTTGCCTTTCTCCGCATCAAGTACAGTTTCTAGAATTTTAATACTTTTGCCGCAGTAATCTTTAAAATAGCTGCC
>CAZLCF010000414.1:0-2209 GCA_964557905.1 uncultured Rikenellaceae bacterium
GAAGTCAGGGTCCGGATTTGTCTGGTTTTACAAAGCTGTCTAAGTACCTGAATGCCAATGCAGAAAATGTGACGAACCTATTAATTTTATTGTCCGTGTTAGGCCCAGTTATTTTATTTGATAGTTTGGATGTCCGATTTGCCAAAATGCAAAACTTAAGATATCTGCCAGACTTTCAAAATCCTTTGTTTTTGTATTCCCTATACCATGTCCAGCTTCATAATCAACAAGTAACAAGACAGGCTTATCAGATTTATTGACCGCCTGAAGCCTTGCAGCAAATTTTGCCGGCTGCCAAGCAATTACACGCGGATCATTCATTCCGGCAGTAATCAATGTTGCAGGATAATTTGTGTTCTCTCTTAAGTGTAGATAGGAGTCCATTTCCATCAAGGCCACACATTCAATAGAATCCTTTACTGTACCAAATTCAGGGACATTTACAGGCCCGTTAGGTGATTCTTCCCCTCTAAGTGTATTTAAACAACCTACTTCCGGTATGGCTACCGCAAACAGGTCAGGCCGCTCAGTCATTGCCCTGCCAATAAGTATTCCGCCCGCACTGCCGCTGTTGATGGCAATTTTTTGTGGAGATGTATATCCTTCTCTGGTCAGGTATTCGGCACATGCGATCAGATCTTTCCAGGTATTTGGTTTTGTTGTTTTAAAACCAGCTCTGTACCATTGGTCACCCAATTCACCTCCTCCCCTTACATGGGGTATCGCAAGAATACCACCGTCATTTGTCCATAGAAGTAACGGAGGACTGAAAAATGGATTCATTGAACTGCCGTAGGCACCATATCCATAAAAAAATACTGGATTATTGCCATCTTTATTCATACCCTTTTTATAAATCAATGATAAAGGAACATTAACTCCATCATGTGATGCCACCATAAGTTCTTCTACAATCAAATCATTATATTCCGGATATTCCGGTATTGTAGATAGGTTTTCAAGTTTAAATTCGTTATTTTCTGCCAGATAACGGTAACGCTGATTATTATTAGACCAGCCACTTATGTTTATCCACAGATCTCTGAATTCATACCCTTTTGTTTTTATGTTTACTGAACCTGCATCAAAAGGAAGGTCAATTTCTTTTCCATTCTTCCTATTGTGTGTAACAAAGAATAATCTTTCCTTTACTCCATTTTCAGATAAGCTATAATATAAACCTTCGCTGTTCAGGCTGAAAGTAGTCAGTTTTCTTTGAGGATCTTCAGGAACAACCACTATGGCGGTACTGAGATCGGGATTAGTAAGAGATGTTTTTAATATTTTGAAGTTCGGAGCGTTTTTTGGAGTATAAATATATAATTCCCTGTTAGTTGTATTGAAATTATATACCTCATCAGAAGGTTTAAATAATCGTTTCCATGCTTTTTTGTCTTTTTTCAGGTCTGATAAGGAGGCATAATAAGCATTTAACCTGTTATCAACTGTAGCTATAATACCAAACAGGTATTTGCTGTCTTTATCATAGATTACTATTGGTATTTCCTCTGGTTTAATATTCAGTTCAGGATTATTTGTCCTTGAAAATATTTCACGATCCTGTGCCGGATCACTTCCAACAGAATGGATGTAGGTCTTGCTATCCAGTTCGCGATTTATGTCATGAACGTCAGAAGACTGGAGGCGATTGTACAAGAAACTTTCATTGTCAGGAAGCCATGATGAAATTGATCCCCAGCATCTGTCAATTTGTTCATCAAAAAGTTTCATGTTGTCAACATCCATAATTAACAATATTGAACTTTCAGAGCCGTTTGGAGCAACTTCAAAACCAACCTTTAATCCATCCAGTGATGGGACTAATGTGCTAATCACATATTTCTGTGTCGTATCAGAGCCAAATTTATCAGGATCAAACAGTAAAACTTCTTTACCCTCAAATCCGTCACGGTAAAAGAGTTTTCCCGTCTCATCAGCAGGAGTAGTTTTTAAATAAAAATACCTATCGTTATCAGTAATATACAGGGATGAAACAGAAGTCGATTTTCTTTTATCAAATTCCAGCATTTTATCAATCAACTTTTGACGTCCCGGGATGCTGTTCAACATACTGCGAGTATAATCTGATTGTTGTTTAAGCCATTCAGTTACTGTAGAGTCCTGAAGGTTTTCCATATATCTGTAGGGATCAGAAATTTTAATCCCAAAATATACATCTTCAACTGGATCAACCTTTGCTAAAGAAGGT
>CAZLCF010000415.1:0-2207 GCA_964557905.1 uncultured Rikenellaceae bacterium
ACGATAAAGAGACCTCCTTTAAAAAGGGGACGCAGCTTAAGCTAAGGTATCGTGTTCTGGTTCATAGCGGTACCAGTATAGAGGCTGATATAGCTGGACAATTTGAGAAATATAAGAATTATTCAAAGTACCGCTTGGCAAACTCGATGAAATAAGGCCAGTTCGGTCCTGAAGTATGCCCGCCGGAATGCTGCCGGAATGCTACATCTCCGTCTGTAAGGGCTGTTTCAAGTGGAGGATATTTGGTAGTTCCCAAGCCTTTTTTACCCAGCAATTCATAAACAGGACCTGCATATGCACCAGCCAGGAACATCCCTTTTCCGTCAACCCAGGTATCTCCGGCTTCATTTGATCCCGAACTTATAAATGCCGGACGCGGCGCACACAAAGCAACAAGTTCGTGAGCATCAACAGGCAGATCATTCTGTGTCAGAGGATCAGCAGCATACTTTATAAAATTACCTGCAAACCAGTGATACTCACCTGATGCTGTCAGGTTTTCAACCTGCTCGCCCCAGATACGGCGGTAAAGTTTTGCTCCACCGGCTCCGGAAGAGCCTATAAATCCTATTGCAAAGCGTTCATCATAAGCCATAGTAACAAGTGCTGCCTTGCCGTATCTTGAGAGTCCTTCAATACCGATTCTATTTGCATCCACATCCTTGTCAGTTTCAAAATAATCCATTGCCCTGCTGGCTCCCCATGCCCATGCCCTCAGAACACCCCAGTCATCAGGCTTCCTGTATCCTCCCTTGTTTACCAGGCCAATAATTCCCTGCCTCAATCCTGCACCGTTGTCAGCCTGGTAACTGACAGGTACAATAATCGCATAACCCCAACCGGCTTCCATAACCTGCTCCTGCCATGTCGGTTCCTGAGGACCCTTTTTACGATTTGGAGCAGGGAATTTCATCCCCGCCGGAAAAACAAAACCAAATTCCATTATCACGGGAACCGGAGCTTCAGCCATGGCAGGTGTTGTAAGGGTAAGATCAATATTAACCTCTATAGAAGGACAGGCGGTGTTATCTGCATGCCCTGAAAGTTTCTTTACAATCACGGGAAACTTGCCAACAGTATCACTGGAGACAGTGAGCACTTTCCAGGTCACTGCCGGGACATTTTCCGGTACTCTTCCATACAATTCCCTGTCAAATAATTCAATCAGTTCAGGCCGGCGTTTTTTCGTCCATACTTTTGCAGTTCTTACAGGCTTGCCATTGTTCATGATAAGCGGATCAGGCAATGAGGTATACTGAGTCGCCTTTGATTCATCGTAATTTGCCTGATTTGGCTGGCCAGGTGTGCCGGAAGGTCCGGGACGAACCGATTTTATTCCAAGCTGGACCAGCATGTAATTATAATCCTCCTGGGTTAGTTTCCTTATGCTGTCCTGGGCTTCTTTGGAAAGCTGTCCTGTAGATATACTGACAAAAAGTAATATAACGGTGACAGCTGAAAACAGTTTTTTCATAGCATGGTCATAGTAATGTGACTCTCATCTTAAGAATTCCTGGCTCTTTTACCCCGGTTCCTGCTCTTGGCTGAACTCCGCCAACGGTCAATTCAAATAAACCAGGCTTAATTACCCTTTTATACTGCTCATCAATAACTGAGAATGCATCAGGGGAAACTGATAATGTGACAGTTTTGGTTTCATCAGGGAGCAGATTAATACGTTTGAGACCCTTTAGTGCCCGGATAGGCACCGGAACGGACGAACTTAGGTTAGAGACATAAAGCTGAACAACTTCGTCACCTGCAATCTTACCCGTATTCTTCACATTTACAGTTACTTCTACCTCATCTCCGGCCTTAATGGATTTTGCTGCCTTAAACTCACTGTACTTAAATGTGGTATAGCTGAGTCCAAAACCAAATGTATAAAGAGGTTCTCCCTTAAAATAACGATATGTCCGGTTTTCCATCCTGTAATTGGTAAAATCAGGAAGATCCTCAACAGATTTATAAAATGTTACCGGAAGTCGTCCTCCGGGATTGTAATCTCCGAAGATCACATCAGCGAGAGCCTGGCCGGCTGCCTGACCGCCATACCATGTCTCTATAATTGCCGGAATATTATCATTTTCCCAGTTAACTGCCAATGCGCTGCCATTCAGCAGTACCAGCACAACCGGCTTGCCGAGTGCATGGATCTCTTTAATCAGCTCCTGCTGAACATCAGGAAGATCTATCCGGGTGCGGTC
>CAZLCF010000416.1:0-2194 GCA_964557905.1 uncultured Rikenellaceae bacterium
TTTTACTGTCCAAAAGCAATTTTTCCATTCTTTTCATGGCTGCCCCGACCTTCAAAGTCGGGGCTTTTTTTGAATAAATAGTGGTAATGCGATTCTCCATGTTCCCAAACTATGCGGATTGACTGAATGGATAAAAATAAACTTGACTCGTATTGGTATTTTCTCGTAATTTTATCAAAATCAAGTTATTTCTCATTAAATGATTTTGACTTCTTAACGAATAAATCTGATTAAAAAAGGTCATAACATGAATCCCTTAAAAACCTTATTATGTTTATTGTTCCTGAGCGGTTTTAGTATAACAACTTTGAAGGCTCAATCAACCATCCCGGCATCCGGCGGTAATGCTACCGGAACAGGAGGATCGGTGAGCTATTCCATAGGACAATTCGTTTATACCACAAACACAGGAACAAACGGAACTGTATCCCAGGGCGTTCAACAGCCCTATGAGATCTCGGTTGCAACAGCAACAAGAAACACAGAGAAAATTATTCTTGAATGCCAGGTTTTCCCTAATCCAACAAGAGGAAAGGTTAATCTGGTTGTCAGAACCAAAGATTTTGAAAATCTCAGGTTTCAGCTTTACGACATGAATGGAATATGCATTCAGGACAAAAGAATTGATAGTGAGGAAAATGAAATATTAATGGAAAGTCTATCATCATCAACCTATTTTCTGAAAGTTCTGAGCGGGAACAAAGAGATAAAAACATTTAAAATCATTAAAAATTAAACAATCATGAGAAAATTTTACACTATTTTATTATCAATATTAGTGACTACAAGTGTGTTTGCTCAGACACCGCAGAAACTGAGCTACCAGGCAGTTATAAGAAATACTGAAGGTGAACTTGTAAAAAGCAGTCCTATTGGAATGAGAATAAGCATTCTGAAAGGTTCATCAGAAGGACCTGAAGTGTATGTTGAAACTCATATTGCCAGCACAAACATCAATGGACTTGTAAGCATTGAAATAGGTGCGGGGGCAATTGTATCAGGAACTATTGAATCCATCGAGTGGGCAAGCGAAATATATTTCATAAAAACAGAAACCGATGTTACAGGGGGAACCGGTTACACTATTACTGGAGTAAGCCAGATTTTAAGCGTACCTTACGCCCTATTTGCCCAAAATGCGGACACTGCTAAGACCTACTTTGAGAACGACCCTGTTTTTACTCTTCATCCTTCATATGGAATTTCTTCAGGTAATATTTCAAACTGGTCAACAGCATATAGCTGGGGAAATCATGCAACCAAAGGATATTTGACAAGCTTTACTGAGACTGATCCGAAGATAGGAGCAAACACAACTGATTATCTTTCAAAATGGAATGGAATAGCTCTTGTTTCATCATCAATTTTTGACAATGGATTAATTGGTATTGGTACAAATAATCCCGCTACCAGACTCGATGTCAATGGATTAATCTCAGCAACTGGAGGGAATTCGGGCGAATGGAATACAGCTTATAATTGGGGAGACCATGCTTTAGCAGGTTATTTAAAAAATTACACTGAAACAGATCCTGTATTCTCGAGTAAAATTATTTTAACCGACGCTGCAGACGGAGACTTGTTGAGATTTAATGGTAATGAATTCGTAAAATTTACACCTGACTATTTAACAAGTTTTATCGAAACCGATCCTGAGGTGGGAGTAAACACAACAGATTATCTTTCAAAGTGGGACGGAGCTGCTCTTGTTAAATCAACAATTTTTGATAACGGTAATGTTGGCATAGGGACTGATAATCCGGACGAGATTCTAAGTATTAATACGACCTCTCCTGATGCAAATATAAAACTGTCGGTGCCCGATGGCGATGGTTACTATATAGGCTATAATGGAGGAGGAGACTATATGGCTATTAGTGTAAGAAATGGTGGTTCGGGATATTGGGAAACTCTGAATCTTAAATCAGGGAACGTTGGCGTTGGCACGAATAATCCATTAACCAGACTTCATGTTAATGGAGTGATTACATCAGCAGGTGGTAATTCAAATAATTGGAATGATGCTTACAATTGGGGTAACCATGCCGGCCATTACCTTCCTCTGTCCTATGTTCCTGCATGGAACGAAATTACAGATAATCCATTTGTCTTCACTGCGCCGGTATCCGACCAGTTATTAAAATACAACGGCCTAAATTGGATTAATTTTACACCAAATTTTTTAACCACCGAA
>CAZLCF010000417.1:0-2192 GCA_964557905.1 uncultured Rikenellaceae bacterium
GGAACAGAAGATATTGATCCCTTTGAAGGAATAAAGATATACCCGAATCCCACAAACGGGCTCTTCATTGTGGAGATTGAAAATGAAATTTTTGGTGATCTTTTAATCAAAATTATGAGTCAGGATGGTAAAGAATTATTTAACTTTATATTCGAAAAAACTTCAGCTCATTTTTCAGCTGAAATAAACCTGAACGGACAACCTGAAGGTTATTATTTAATTACCTTTGATTTAAACAGCAAATTTGCAGCAAGAAAGATTATAATTGAATAATTTTAAAAAGATGAAACGATCAGCGCCTCTTATCTTGTTTATTTTATTTAGTCTGATCCCAGGGTTAAAAGCCCAGGTCGATTTCTCAGTCAAGGAAAGAGCAATAATCTACACCAACGCTGTCAAAGTTCTTGAGGACTATCAGACCATCATAAATCAAATGGGTGAATCTGTGGTTAATGATATAGAAAAAGCAAAGAGCGGTGCTGAAGGCTTGCTTGAACTTTTTGTAAACAGGCAGGTCCTTATATTTAACGATCTCGATCCTGCTCATAAACTAAGCGAATTTTACGAAGCTGAAACATATTCCAACAATATTATTCTCTGGTATCCCGACGGTCTAACCATTAATCTCGACATGACAAACGCCAGGGTAAGCGATATAATGTCACATGAGGGTGGTATATATTCTATAGATATCCTTGTCAAAAAATCCATAAATGGGAACTATCTGAACCAAACCCTTAACCAGAATGTGGAAGATCTGACATTCAGGATTGCTTTCAGCCTGGAAAATAAATCATTAAGCAACTTCAGGATTGTAGGCATTCGCAGTGCAGCATCAAACTTCATGATTGACTATTCACAGGCCCTTAAGGAAGTAAATGCAGAAGACTTTAATGCTGAGGATCTGAGTAAGATATACAGTGAAATTAAAACCGTTCTTCAGGATTATACAAATTTCCTTTCACTTATCGGAGATCCTCAGGAACCGGCTGAAGACAAGGAATTCTATAAGGAGAGCTTACTGAAACTCTTTGTCACCGATACCAGGGTATATAACGATATTTCACCCGAACCACAGACAAGCCTTGTTTCGGCCACAGATTATCTGACCAGCTATATTGCCGATTATCCGAATGGTATAAAAAACCTGTCCATTAATACTGATTCGGCAAAATTCGGCAAAGTGATGAAGTCTGAAGATGGAAGCTATTATACTTATACTGATGCCAATAAATTCTTTTCAGGAAACTATAAGGGAAGAGATGTCTTCAGAAAAATGTTCCCTCTCATTTTCAAGATAACATTTGGTTCTGCAGAAAAGACATTTTCAGATTTCCGCATAAGCAGTATCGATATATCTGCAGTTAATTTTTATGAGGCAACTCCGGGAGCTGCCGGTGCGGGCCAGCTTCCTCAAATAGTCATCAGACCTGTTACAAGAAAAGGATTCGGTGTTTCATTCATCGGTTCATTCGGAATGACCAGTATCAAAAGTAAGAACATTGAATCTCTCACTATTCCTAAAGATTCGGTTTCCTGGAATGTTTCACCCCTCTCCGGCTTTATCACTGCCCTGGGAATAAGCTACTATTTAACCGATAATATTGCCATACGGAGCGGTTTAGAGTTTAACACATATTCTGCTAAATTTAATCTTAAGGGCAAATTCGGAGATAAAACACTTTCAGCTGATGTTAATTCTGACCAGTTTTACAAGAGAGTTGCAGCTGATTATGATTCATTAGTCACTATCAATTATATGACTCTTCCTGTCCTGGCCAGTTATACAAGCGGTAAACCAGGTAAATTCGGATTTTTTGCAGAAAGCGGATTAAAAATATCCATACCCCAGAAAGCATCATATAAATGTACAGGCAGTTATATACTCAAAGGATATTACCCGGATAATCCTGCTGTAATTCAAACTCTTGATCTGGAAGCACTGGGCTTCTACAAAAGGGAAAATATTGATGAAACCAATACAATGAAAATAAATGGTTTCAACCTGGCATTCTATGCATCTGCAGGGGTCAATATACCTCTGGGATACTATTCTTCCATAACATTAGGTCCTGAAGCTATTATTGGATTGACAGATATTGGCAGTGATAAAGGAAAATATCTCGATATTTTCGGCAATGAACACGATCACCAGCCGACAAAAATTAAAAATTTTGGTTTCAGAATAAGTT
>CAZLCF010000418.1:0-2174 GCA_964557905.1 uncultured Rikenellaceae bacterium
AAAACCTGCGGGGATGGCTCAGGGCAAAAAGTATGGGGATCCTCATATCCGGTATTCCGAGCTGTGCCTTTACTGATCCGTCTTTAAAATGGACAAATGAATGTATTATTGACTGAGGATGGATTATAACTTTTATCTGTTCAGGCTTAAGGTTAAAAAGCCACCTTGCTTCAATTACCTCAAGTCCTTTATTCATCATTGTTGCAGAATCGATTGTCACCTTATCGCCCATATTCCAGTTAGGATGCCTGAGAGCATCCTTCGGTGTGACCTTCTGAAGCTTCTCATACGACATATTCAGGAAAGGACCACCGGAAGCTGTAAGTGTTATTTTTTCGATACCGGTGCGTTCTTCTCCCACGAGGCATTGAAAGATAGCCGAATGCTCCGAATCGACAGGGATGATGGAGCTTCCGGTTTCTGAAACCAGGTTGCTGATTATCTCACCGGCAACAACAAGTGTCTCCTTGTTTGCCAGAGCAATTTTTTTACCGGCTTTTATGGATGCAATTACAGGTTTGAGTCCTGAATACCCGACAATGGCTGCCAGAACTATACCGGCATCTGAACCGGCAATTACCTGCTCTATTTCTTCGTTGCCTGCATATACTTTTACACCTGTATTATGAAGGCTGTCCCTTAGTTTCCGGTAATGATCCTTGTTGCCGATTATCACGCTGCCTGGAAGGAATTGTTTTGCCTGGCTGATAAGAAGGTCAACATTATCGCCAGCAGTCAGTATCTCTGCTTTAAATTCATCCGGGTATCTTGAAATGACATCCAGGGCCTGGGTTCCGATCGATCCGGTTGATCCTAGCAGTGCAATTTTTTGCGGCATACAGGCAGTGTGAATATTAGAAGATAATGTGTTTTTCAGGATCAAGAGGTGTTCCTTTGTACCATAATTCAAAGTGGAGATGAGGTCCTGATGTATATAGCTCACCTGAATCGCCGACGATAGAAACAGGCTCTCCTGCACGTACAAGATCACCGGTCTCTTTCAGCAGGTTTGCATTATGCTTATATACCGAAACAATATTGTTCGGATGCTGTATTTCAATGACAAAACCTGTCTCCATAGTCCATCCCGTCAATATGACTGTGCCGTCAAGGACTGCCGAGACAGTGGATTTTGGTTTTGTAACGATATCTGTTCCATAATGTTTTGTACGCAGATCATACCTGGCTGAAATTATTCCTTTTACCGGCGGGAAGAAATGAAGTCCGGCAAGGCTTGTAACAGATTCCGTTGATGTAGGGCCGAGGGTAAGATTAAATTTTTCCTCCGTTTCAATCTTTGCTCTCAGTGCAGAATCCTCTGGTGAATTCCTGAAGTTTATTGATTTATAGTCTCCTGAAGTTTCCTGCACCGAATACAGATCAACAGGTTCATTCCCCGATATAATTGCATTAAGGTTAGCGAAATATTTATCCCTGAGAGCCAGCTCCCTGTCGAGTGAATCCAGGCGGATGGCGCTCATGAGGATATTCCATCTCATTGTAACATCCGGGTAACCAGGGATGAATTCACGCAGGTTGGTGAAGGCTATCAGGCAAGTTGTGGAAGTGATAATGAAAAGTACAAGAGCGGTTATCAGGAGAAAGGCATTGTACTTGGTGATTCTTACTCTCCAGACCTCTTCAAAGGTTGTGTCGTTTACGACAGAAAACCTGTATTTATCGCGCCATGTGCGCTTTTTCTTATCGTTCTTTGCCATCTTTTAAGAATTGACCGGCTTGCAAAGATAATAATATTCGGTGACCGGTCACCGGCTACCGGCTACCGGTTTTATAAAACCTTAACGGGTTTATCTTCGCTCTGCCACAAACCATGTTTTGTACATACTGCCATGGCTGAAAGGTTCATTGAAACTTCCGGGGCAACAATATAAAAATCTATCTCGATATGTGACGGCAGGTTTCCGTAAACCCCTGCTGTGTAACGCGCTTCCGCCAGCAATGTCTCCCTGTTCCAGAGCTGTATCACACTGATGAAATGATCATGTTCATCGGGATGGGGGTATTCTTCTCCCAGCCTCACTTTCACGGCAAATTTTTCACCTCGTTTTACCTGGTCGGGACAAATGACATGAGGCATATGCCTGTCGAGGTAATCACGCTTGATTTCTTTTTCTTCCTTTTCTATTTCAATAGCTTTGAATACTCTTGGCATG
>CAZLCF010000419.1:0-2137 GCA_964557905.1 uncultured Rikenellaceae bacterium
AAGCTGTTATTACACAAACCGGAAAATCTGTGAGCGACAATAAGACATTCAGGGTTTACGGAACAGTAATAAGCTCCTGTAAAAATGTTCTGCCAGGGATGTATGTAAATGCACTTATTGAAGAGTCTGATTTAAAAGTAACTGCGCTTCCTTCAGAGGCAATTGTAAGCTTTGATGACAAGGATTATATATTTGTCTTTGATAAAGAGAAGGAAGAAGAAGGAAAGCCATTCACCGAATATCGCATTATTGAGGTAAAAAAGGGAGTCTCATCATCAGGATATACCCAGATAACGTTACCTGATGGATTTGATCTGAATACTGCAAAAGTTGTAATAAAAGGAGCTTATAACCTTCTTTCAGCCAAGAAGAATGCCGGTGAGATGGCATGCTAAGCAGTAAAAAAAGTTATGGAACACAACCATTCAAATAAGCATGATATTAATCTTGGTAATGCCTTTAAAGCTGGTATTACAATTAATATCATTTTCATTATTGTAGAAGCCCTTTTTGGATTCTTTTCAAACTCCATGGCTTTAATAGCCGATGCCGGTCATAACCTGAGCGATGTGTTGGCTTTAGTTTTCTCATGGATTGCAGTTATTCTATCACAGAAACAACCGACTCTGAAATTCACTTATGGATTTCGTCGTTCCACTATACTTATTGCTTTGCTTAATACAATCCTGTTGCTGGCAGCAGTTGTTTTTATTATCTATGAAACTGTCCAAAGGCTCAATAATCCGATAAAAATTGATGCAAAAAGCGTAATGATTGTCGCGGCAATTGGAATTGGCGTAAATGCTTTTACTGCATGGTTATTTATGAAGGGGAAAAAACATGATCTCAATATCCGCAGTGCATTTATTCACTTTGTGGCTGATGCTCTGGTATCACTTGGGGTAGTGGTAGCGGGTGTTATCATTGCATTAACGGGCATCCAGTGGATTGATTCATTAGTTTCATTTGCAATTATTGCTGTCATATTATACAGTTCTTATAACCTTCTGATTGATTCGGTTAATCTTGCCCTTGATGCAGTACCGGAAAACGTCAATCTACCTTCTGTAAAGGAGTATCTGAAAAGCATTCCTGAAGTTTCGGATATTCACGACCTGCATATCTGGGCCTTAAGCACTACTGAAGCTGCCCTGACTGTTCATCTGTCAACCCGCACCCAAACAGATGTTTCATTTATTACAACCATCCAGGAACAGTTGCGTGAACGATTCAGTATTGAACATGCTACTATTCAGGTTGAATACAGTACCAATATTGTCAGTTGTGAAAATAGCTGTAATTAAATCTTTGAAAACTGGCTATAACAAGCGGGTATAGGGAGATTATGTTTGTTGCCAAGAAGAATGCCTGTGAGATGGCATGTTAATTTACTGGCGCTGAATAAGCGTTTCCAGGGTTGCTTTCTGAAGTATACTGTTTGTATTAGCCAGTATCTCTTTAAATACTTTTCTGATCTGACAAGTGGTCTCGTCCTTACAAAACTCACACGGACGATAAGCTTTTTCAGAAACACAATATAAAAGAGAAAGAGTACCTTCAAAATGATCAATTATTTCTGCCAGATTGACTTCATTGGGTTTCCTTAATAAATAATATCCTCCGGATTTTCCAAGCTGACTGCCAAGAACACCCATTTTGCGCAACTCGAGAAGAATGTTTTCCAGAAAACTTTGAGGAATAATTTCCTGTTGAGAGATCTCCCGGATCTGTATAGGTCCCTTCCCATAATCTCTTGCCAGTCTGGCAAGTGCGACCATGGCATACCGGGTCTTTTTTGAAAGAATCATCTTATGCAATTTATGTTCTGCCTAAAGTTAAGTATTAATACCTAACCCTTTTTAGTTTTTATGCCAATTAAGACTAACAAATAAGGATTTACATTTGTTCACAAAGACGATAGACATTATGAGATATGCTTTTTTACTTGCAATTTCCCTGATTTTGTCCGGAGAATTATATTCTCAGACTGCAAATGATATTTTGAATGTTCTGGTCGAACAAAATACCATTTCGCAGGACAAAGCTGATTCACTTAGAGCTGAATACGCAATAAAACAACAGACTACACTTCCTGATAAAAAACTGCGTATTGATGCAGAGTTCAGGCCCCGCACTG
>CAZLCF010000420.1:0-2120 GCA_964557905.1 uncultured Rikenellaceae bacterium
CTGCCTGTCATTCATTGTGAAATACATATCCAGTATTGCACTGGATGAATGCCCCCATCACGGTCAATTGTGGCAATCTCCAAAAGTAAATTATTCAGATAAAACTCCACTTCCTTATCATCTTTCTTTATAAAAAATATAGTATCAAGGCCGATTCCCATCTGCTCTGCAGATATACCCATCGTCTCAAAGGTCTGCTTTAAAATCCCGCAAGCAATAGGTAATATAAAGTTGACAAATTCTGATATTTTTAATTTTTCGATTTGTTCCTGCATAAATTACTCTCCTGAAAAAGTTGGTTTAAAGAAGAAAACGATTACAAGCACATAGTTAAAGCTACTGTGTTTGGTAAATTGGCTTTGGCAGATTTAATCAGACGTGTAATCTGTAAGATTGTCTGTTGTGGCTGAGTCCTTCTTGGTTGTCAGGTATTCAAAGGCCTTTTGAAGAGCAAGTATTGCCTTTGGTATTTCATTTATTGACAAGCTGTTTGTTCCATTCCATTTGCCGGTCTTGTCCTTGTATCTGACTTCTATAACTACCTTTGGAAGAGGGATGAATTTGCCATCTTTTGCAATGGTGTTTCTGAAGACAGATGCCCTTACTGCCCCAACCTTAAAGGTTATTTCAGGTTTTGACATTTTCCGGTTATTCCTCCTATCGATTGGTATTAACCAATCAGTACGATCGTACTAATAGATGGGACTTTATAAACTTTATGCTGATGCGGAATATACAAGGCCGAGAGAAGGCGCTTAAATAGCGACCTTTAGGGAAGCGATTTTTAGGCAGACCTTCTAAAAGGCCGCTGTTTAATAATCAGCATCAGCAGAAAATGCCGTCGATAGAATTGCTCATCAGAAGTTTACTTAAAGCACGTCTGCTAAATTTTGACAAAGATTTATTAGAAAAAAGTCTTTTTGTTTTCGAATAGTCTCAACTAAGAAATGCAGTTTGACCACAATATGCTAATCAGATTAATCTGCCTGAAAAACCTTGTTTCCAGGCGTAATGAGCCAATTTAAAGGTTTGTGTTGAATTCAAGTTTTTAAGGGTCTGTGTGTTTTCCAATATGGCTTTTTAGGTCAGTTAAGCTTTTGATGGAATTTACAGCTCCTTATGCTTTGAATTTGTTAAACCTTTCGTTTCTATTAAGATTCTGAAGTATATAAACTTTTTGGTTGTGTTGTATCACCCCGTTTTTAGCTCATGAAATGCTAATATTTAAATACCTTCCTTACTTCACATTGAAATCCAAAAATGAAGGGCAATAACTACGAGCGTTTCGGTGAGGTCATCCGCCATCTAACGCTCGATGAACTTAATCAATTCTTTGACAACATTGATAATTATAATCATAAACTGATGTTCGAGGTGATATATGAACTTGGTTGTATAGTGGGCGAGTTTGTAAAAATTCAAGTCAAGCATGTAAATTTCAATAGAAGCACTGTGTTTATCCCTGCAGAAAATACAAAAACAAGACATGCAAGAATAAGTTATTTGCCGAAAGGCTTGACAAACGAGTTAAAAAGCATGCTGAAACAAAAAGGATTGATGAATAAGCGTGGGGATAGGGTAAGAATACCGGAATCATACCTATTTCATGCCGGAATACGCTGGAATAAGCCTTATACAGAGAATCGGATCAGGCAGATATTTCAAAAGTATGTCACTAAATCTGGCCTGCAGCAAGTCTATGGAAAGGACAGTAGAAACAGGCAACTAAAGATGTTTACGGTTCATTCCTTAAGGCACAGCCACACAATGCATTATATCGTCGATAAGGCTGTACCATTGCCTATCGTCCAAAAACAAGTTGGTCACAGGAGTTTGAAGACTACCTCTGTTTATTTGTCACCATCGACTGAAAAAATGGCTCAGGCCTACAGGCAGGCGCACCTTGCGGCTGAAGGCAAAGAGGAGCGAATTTCTTACAAGAAATGAGCTTTCTGCAAATTCTCACTTTTCCGGTATTTTTCTATGAATTTTTGAGGGGCCGAATTTTACATTTGGGCACAAATGTGAAGAAAACGAAGAAAAACAGGAATCTTTTCAGTGTAGCAAGTCCGGAAAATCGAGCAAAATCGTCGAAAGTGAAATTTTTAGAAAAATGGACT
>CAZLCF010000421.1:0-2115 GCA_964557905.1 uncultured Rikenellaceae bacterium
GCATAGGCCAGTATTTCGCCGTTTCTGGCAACTGCATCTATTTCAATCTCTTTGGCGCTTTCAATAAATTCAGAAACGACCACCGGATATTGTTTTGATACCTGTGCTGCCAGGTCGAGATAATGAGTAAGCTCATTTTTATTTGAAACAACATTCATGGCAGCCCCGGACAGAACATATGATGGTCTGATGAGAACGGGGAATCCGATGCGGTCAACAAAATCAAAAATATCCTCTATTGTTGAGAGCTCTTTCCACCTGGGTTGATCAACTGACAGGTTATCAAGCATTTCAGAAAATTTATGCCTGTTCTCTGCCCGGTCAATTGAAACGGGAGAGGTTCCCAGTACAGGCACATTCTCTTTGTAGAGCCTCATGGCCAGATTATTGGGGATCTGTCCGCCGACAGAAACAATTACACCTCCGGGATTTTCAAGGTCGATGATATCAAGTACTCTTTCAAAGGTCAGCTCATCGAAATATAGCCTGTCACAGATATCATAGTCGGTACTTACAGTTTCAGGATTGTAGTTGATCATAACTGACCGGAACCCCTCTTTCCTGATTGTCTCAATGGCATTAACGGAGCACCAGTCAAATTCAACGCTTGAACCTATTCTGTAAGCACCTGATCCAAGCACGATTATGGATTTCTTGTCATTTTCATAATGTATGTCATGTTCTGATGCGCTATAGGTTAGATAAAGGTAATTAGTCATTGCCGGGTACTCCGCAGCCAGGGTATCAATCTGTTTCACGTACGGGATGATCCCCAGGGATTTCCTGCGGTTTCTCACTTTCATCAGGTCATCATTCATATAGGCGGACTCTGACCTTAGAACATGGCGGGCTATCTGGAAATCGCTGAATCCGTTTATTTTGGAATGTAAGAGAAGCTCCGGCGGTATGCTTTCTATAGTTTTAAATCCGGAGAGTTCGTCTTTTATGCCGATTATATTCCTGAGCTTGAAAAGGAACCATTTGTCGATTTTTGTAAGTTCATGGATCCTGTCAACCGAAACGCCTTTTTCAAGCGCTTCAGCGATTGAAAAGATCCGCATATCAGTAGGTTCAGAAAGTTCTGTTTCAATATCCCTGAATTTCAGTTCCCTGTTGCCGGTAAAACCGTGCATGCCCTGACCGATCATCCTTAATCCTTTCTGAATAGCCTCTTCAAAATTCCGGCCTATTGCCATTACCTCCCCGACGCTCTTCATACTGCTTCCGATGGCATGAGAGACTCCTTCGAATTTATTCAGGTCCCACCGTGGTATTTTACAGACAATATAATCAAGTGCTGGTTCGAAAAAGGCGGTAGTATATTTAGTCACGGAATTTTTGAGTTCATGCAAGCCATATCCTATTCCCAGTTTGGCTGCTATGAAAGCCAGGGGATATCCGGTGGCTTTTGAGGCAAGTGCGCTCGATCTTGACAGCCTGGCATTGACCTCAATAACACTATATTCTTCCGAATCCGGTGAAAGGGCAAACTGCACATTGCATTCTCCAATGATCCCGATATGCCTTATTATTTTTATCGAAAGTTCCCTGAGCTTATGGTATTCGCTGTTGGTCAGCGTCTGGGAAGGCGCTACAACAATGCTTTCACCTGTATGGATGCCAAGAGGATCGAAATTCTCCATATTGCATATGGTGATGCAGTTGTCATACCTGTCCCTTACCACTTCATATTCGACTTCCTTCCAGCCTTTAAGGCTCTCTTCAACGAGTATCTGACTGGTAAATGAGAATGCCCTGGAAGCAAGACTTTTTAATTCCCGGGCATCTGAAGCAAATCCGCTGCCCTGACCGCCGAGAGTGTATGCAGCCCTTATTATTACAGGAAATCCGAGGTTTTCAGCAGCCTCTAATGCCTCTTCAACGCGGAATACTGCTATACTGCGGGGTGTTTTTACCTCTATTTCATCCAGCCTCTTTACAAAGAGCTCCCGGTCTTCGGTATCCATGATTGCTGTTACCGGTGTTCCAAGGACCCTTACATTGTATTTATCAAATACCCCTGATACAAATAATTTTGTCCCGCAATTCAGCGCTGTCTGGCCTCCGAAAGAAAGCAGGATACCTTCCGGTCTCTATTTTTTTATAACACTTTCA
>CAZLCF010000422.1:0-2112 GCA_964557905.1 uncultured Rikenellaceae bacterium
GAGAGGCCGGTTCCTGGGGTGCCCATGTAAGAGGGCTTAACAGGCTTCACCAGTTCGATAAAGTTGAAATTGTCCAGATTGCTCATCCCGATCATTCCTATAAATCTCTTGAAGATATGGTCAGCCATATTGAGAGCCTGGTCATCAAACTCGATCTTCCCTACCGTATTATGAGGCTTTGCGGAGGAGACATGTCATTCACATCATCGCTTACCTATGATTTTGAGGTCTGGTCGGCTGCCCAAAAACGATGGCTGGAAGTAAGCTCAGTCTCTAATTTTGAGTCTTTCCAGGCAAACAGGCTAAAATGCAGGTTCAAGGAAAAAGGCGATAAACAGACCCGACTTGTTCATACACTAAACGGGAGCGCACTGGCATTGCCAAGAATAGTGGCAGCGATTCTTGAAAATAATCAAAGCGAATCGGGAATAAAAGTGCCCGCTGTCCTTGTACCATATACGGGATTTGAAATTATTAATTGAACATTTGGAAAGAACCCGGCAATCCTATATTTATGCCTTGCTGGCAATACTCTTCTGGTCAACTGTCCCGACAGCCTTCAAGATCAGCCTGGGTGAACTCAGCATTCTTCATATGCTGGCGATTGCTGCTTTCACTTCAACAATAGTCCTTTTCATTATTCTCATTTCAGGCAGGAAAACTGACCTGATCAAAAAAACTTCGCGCAAAGAACTACTTCACTCAGCCCTCCTGGGCCTGATAAATCCTTTTTTGTACTATCTGATCCTGTTGAAAGCTTATCAACTGCTCCCTGCACAGGTAGCCCAGCCTCTGAATATGATCTGGCCGATAATACTTGTATTTCTTTCCGTACCAATACTTGGACAAAAAATAAAAAGCAAGAGCTTTATTGCCCTTTTCATAAGTTTTGTAGGGGTTTATATCATTTCTTCACAAGGGAATCTTTTTGATCAGACACATTCAGACCTTAAAGGAGTATTGCTTGCAACAGGCAGTTCGTTTTTCTGGGCATTCTATTTTATCCTGAATGTCAGGGACAAACGGGACGAAGCTGTAAAGCTATTTCTTAATTTCTTTTTTGGATCTCTATATCTGATAATTACAATGATAGTTACTGGAGACTGGATCCCTTCTGGATACGGCTTCAGGGGAATAGCTGCAGCTGTTTATGTCGGAATCTTTGAAATGGGATTAACATTCTATTTATGGCTGAAAGCACTTCAAATGGCACAATCAACCGATAAGGTAAGCACTCTGGTATATCTTGCTCCATTTCTTTCCCTGGTATTTGTACACTTTATCCTTCATGAACCCGTTTATTATACAACCCCCATCGGTCTGGTTCTGGTCATTGCCGGAATTTGGATCCAGAACCGTAAACCGTCAAAGGGATAAATTATTAACTTTGAATCCTCAAAAGCTTTAATTGAGACATGAAGAAATTTTTTCCTCTCCTTCTGATAATGCTTACCTTATTAGGCTCATGCAAAAAAGATGATCCTGAACCAGTCAGCACGGAGGTTACACCAGCCATGGCCAGGGATACTCTCTATTATATCATGCAGCAGTGGTATTACTTGTACAACCTGATGCCTTCTGTCACAAAAGAAAACTATGCCGATCCTTATGATCTTCTTGAAGCATTGAGATATAAAGAAATCGACAAATGGAGCTTTGTTGCCGATTATGATGAGTTTATGGCTGAGATGGAAGGAACATTTGTCGGACATGGATTCAGGATCGGTCTTGACAAATCATTTAACGCCAGGATTGCAATGATTTTTAAAAAATCTCCGCTTTATCTGGAAGGTGTACGCCGCGGCTGGATAGTAAAAAAGATCAACGGGTATGATATTGCACAGATACTGCTTGCAAATGACGGAGAGGCATATCAAAATGCTATCGGGCCATCCACTGCCGGTGTAACAAATACATTCATTTTCCAGAAGCCGGACGGAACAGAAGTAACAATCTCTTCAACAAAACAAAGTTTTACCATTAATTCCGTAATATTATATGATACCCTTCATCTTTCATCGGGTATAACCGGTCATCTTGTGTTTGAATCTTTTATCGAACCATCAGAAGGTGAGCTGAAAACAGCTTTTGCTTTCTTCAAGGCTAACAACG
>CAZLCF010000423.1:0-2105 GCA_964557905.1 uncultured Rikenellaceae bacterium
AATATAAAAGATAATTCAAGCCAGATCGATTTTCGTGTTAAGGATATGCTGGCAAAAAACTATCCTGAAATACGAAACGCCTGTCTGGCCTTACGTTCAGGTTTTCCGGTTGAGGTCGAATGCGGAGGGAAAGGCTATTACCTCGATGATATAATTTCTGTTGATAATAGTTTTTTCGAGATTTTCACTGTTCCCTTTGTATCCCGGCAGCCATCACCGGTTTTTACGGGTATTAATTCTGCAATTATAACCGAGACAACAGCCAGAAAATTATTCGGGGATGAATCTTCCCTGGGAAAAGATATTCTGATCTGGGGCAGTGTACCGGTAACAATATCAGGAATTATCAGGGATTTTCCTGATAATTCTAGCTTAAGTGCCGGGATACTTGTGAATGCTGAAAACATCAGGTTCAAATTTAACCAGTGGATTGGTGATTCCAGGGATTCAAGCACATACCGGTGGCCGTTCCAGGTCTATCTTCAGCTTGAAGAGAATGTGATTCCCGAACATCTGTCTGAAAAAATAAATGAGAATATCGGTATGCTGAAGCCGTATGCTGAACAGGTAGGTTTTCTGAAGCTGAAGGATATTTATCTTCACGATCCAACCACGGGAAGTGACACAAAGAAAGGTAATCCTGGTTTGTTGAACTTATTAACGGTGATCGCATTGATCATTTTAATCCTTGCAGTGATTAATTATATAAATCTGACAGCAGCACAGAAAACCAGGCGGAATAAAGATACAGGTATAAGGAAAGTGTTTGGCGCAAGCCGGGATAATATCATTTATCATTACCTGACAGAATCAGTCATTGTCATTTTTTCAGCCTGCATTTTAGGGATCCTGTTATTATGGTTCCTCATCCCGTTCTATCAGAAACTCTTTAATTCAGCTGTTGATATCACTATTTTATTCAGATTCCCATATATTGCGATTATGCCTGCGGCAATCCTTTTTATTGGCTTAGTCAGCGGCACAGGGCCTGCAATATTTCTGACAAGAATTTCACCTGTAAAGATTTTGAGCGGTTCCGCTTTTTCACCGGTCAGGAGAAATTATATACGTAATTCTCTTATAGTCTTTCAATTCACCATTTCAATCATCCTGATTTTTTGCGTAATGATTGTGCTGAGACAAATTCAGTATGTAAAGAACAAAAATCCGGGATTTAATGAAGAACAATTGCTGCGGCTCGATCTCCCGTTCATCCGAGAAAATGATATTCAAAAAGCATTTGTTTTGTTGGAGGAGTTAAAAAAGTCGCCTTACATCAAGAGGTTATCAGTTTCATCAGGAGTCCCGGGAGAAATCAGAATGAGCATGGGATCCAATATGGAAAATACCACTAAGAATATGAGTGTGCCATGCCTCCTGGTCGATACTGCATTTATAGAAACATTCGGGCTGAAGGTGATCAGGGGAAGGAATCTCCTGCCGGGTGATATCGATAATGTATGTATGATTAATGAGGCTGCTTACAAACATTTTGAATTTGAGGACCTTGAAAATAAAAGGTTTAACAATTTCGGAGGATTTGACATTGTCGGAGTTGTAAATGATTTTCATTATAGTTCCCTTCACAAGACCATAGGACCTGTCTGTATTATGTTTACATCCAAAAGTATGCCATCGGCATTGAATATAAGGTTTGCTGCAAACGGAACGGCGCCAGGTATGGATTTCATAAGAGATCTCTGGCAGGAAATCTTGCCCGGTTATCCCCTGAAATACCAGTTTTATGATGAGTGGTTCGATTCAATGTACAGGTCAGAGGAATATTTCGCCCGCACGATCAGCCTTTTTGCCATACTCGCAATAGTGATTTCTTGTATTGGAATTCTTGGTCTTGCAATCTTTTCTTCAGAGCGCCGCACTAAAGAGATCGGCGTCCGTAAAATTAACGGGGCAAAAATCTCCGAAATCCTTGTTTTGCTGAATCGGGATTTTATTATACTTGTTAGCCTTGCTTATTTAATTGCTGTCCCAATTGCCTGGTATTCAATGCATAAATGGCTGCAGAACTTTGCTTACCGGACAGAATTGAGCTGGTGGATTTATTTGCTTGCAGGGCTGCTTGCACTTATAATTGCCATGGCAAC
>CAZLCF010000424.1:0-2099 GCA_964557905.1 uncultured Rikenellaceae bacterium
GGCGCGGTTATCCTTACCTGTCAGTGTACGGAAGTTACTTTCAATGAACGGAACCACATCCTTTACCAGGTGCTCTTCAAATTTTCCAGCTAATCTCTGGTAAGCAGCCAATCCCTGCTCGCCCTGCACTGCAGGAAGCGGAGGCACCTCATTCTGAGCACCTGCCTGGTTTGCATTACCGTTGGTCATGACTACGATCATAGGCCTGGCCTTACCCTGTGCAATGAGATTATCCATTATCTGAGCGGTTCGACCCATGTTGGTCCAGGCATCTTCATCACCGCCTGCACCATGCAACAGGTAAAATACCGGGTATTTCTCTGTTCCTTTTTCATATCCTGCCGGAGTGTATACATATACCCTGCGGTCCATATCCAGAACATCTGATCTGTACCATATTTTTGTTACTGTTCCGTGAGGTATGCCATCCTTATGGAAGTACAGATCTGATTCATGTCCCGGGATAATGAAAAAACTCTGGTAGCGTGAGCCATCGCGGCGGACCTGTACATTATTAGGATCGATCATATTCACACCATCCACTGTAAGTGTATATCCGTAAAGTTCAGGAGTCAGAGGTCCCACGGTCAGTGAGAACATCCCGGTGTCATTTTTCACAAGCTCCTGGCTGGCGCCGAATCCTGCCTGCCATTCACCGGATACTGTAACCTTCTGGGCATCCTTTGAATATGACCTGAATGTTACGCTGTTATCAGGGAGTATCTCAGGGGATATAATCCGTGGCGGCATTCTGAATGCCGGCCTTGCTGCCGGTGCCGCAGCAGGACGTGCCGGTTCCTGGGCGGTAGCGGTCACTGCAATAAGAGATATAATTGTAACAAATGTTACAATCAAGGATTTTCTATTTATTTTCATTATTAAGGTTTTATTTGTTAGACAATACTTTATTATATAATATTTCAAATCTACTGTTAAAAAATGTTATGAAACCGGTATTGATTTCCGTGCTTCTCTGTCGGGATCATTCTTAACCTCGCTTATATCATTGAGAACCATTACCTCACCATTTTCTGTTGAGTATTTCAGCCATTCAGGAAGTCCTCCTCCGTTCGGATTGCCGGTTTTCATGAATTGAAGAAGCGTACCTGCCATTTTCTCAGAAAGTTTCCTTGGTCTTGCTCCGCCGCCGGTATGAGTCAGCATAAGGTCGGTATTGTAATACCAGAAGCATATATCAACACAATGGAATGCGCGCATACGGTTATCGAAAAGAGGCGGCTGCCAGCAGAACCATGCTACATAAACAGGAGCAGGCTGTTTTGCTTTTGCATCTGCAAGAGTCACTACTCCCTGTCGGTTTGCACTGACGAGTGACCATATCTCAACAGGTCTCATATCGGGGAATGCTTTTGCATAGGCATCCACTACCTCTCCGGCTTTATCTCCGAAACCTGCTCCGAATCCTGCCCGCTGCTTAACTCTTTCCTTTACTTCATCAAGAGTTATATTTTCCAGTAAAGCATCTGTCCGGCTCGGGGCCATTTCATTCATGGTTGAGCATATTATCATTGGCACACCGGCTGCCTCTGGTGAGGCTTCCGGGAAATAAGGATGCTGAGGGATATAAACTCCATCAGCACACGGATTGAAGCCTCTCAGTATTCCGTCGGCTGCAGGTCCCATTTCCTCTGACAGCTTTGCTGCAGCCTTGTTTGCCAGTGCCAGGTACTCCTGCCATGGCATTTCCTGAAGTTTGCCAATGTCTTTTGGTTTGAGACCGGCTTCTTTCAGAATATATGCGCCCAGCTTTTCAGAATACTCTTTATCACCGGTCTTTACTCCTGCTCCGCTCAGAACTACTGCCCTGTTTATCAATCCTTTGGCTGAAGGCATTGCTGTCACAGTTGTTACTTTTGCACCTCCTCCCGATTGACCCATAATTGTAACGTTACCTGGATCACCACCGAAATTTGTGATATTATCTCTTACCCATTCCAGTGAAGCAACAAGATCAAGCATCCCAACATTTCCCGAAGGAGCAAATTTTTCTCCTGCCACACCGGCAAAGTTTGAAAACCCCATCGGACCAAGCCTGTGGTTGACTGAGACAAATACAGCATCGCCAAACCTGCAGAAAT
>CAZLCF010000425.1:0-2093 GCA_964557905.1 uncultured Rikenellaceae bacterium
GCGGCGAGGGATACGAGAGCTGTATTATCGGAGAAGGAATAGTTGAAGCTCAAAAGGTAGTTGACCTGGCAACAAAGATCGGCGGAACAAAGGTGTATATTATTGAGCAGGAATCATACCAGGGAAAAGCCCCGATGGAATGTGTAGAAAGAGATCTTGAAGTAATGAAGGAGTGGGGGTATTAAGATTTCAGTCTTCGATGGCTGAATGGTAATCCTGTATCGACCTTACCTCATATTTGCCATTCTGTCTCTCCTTAATACCTTTTGTTGCAGAAAGCGCTGCTGAGGTGGTAGTAATATAAGGTATACCGTATTTAATAGCGTTTTTCCTGATATAGGAATCATCATACTCGCTGAGGCGTCCGGCAGGTGTATTAACCACCAGGTCTATCTCTCCGTTTTTAATGGCATCAACAATATTCGGCCTGCCTTCATGAACCTTGAGGATCAGCGTCGCAGGAACCTCATGTTCTTCAAGAAACCTCTTTGTGCCCCCTGTCGACAATATTCTGAATCCCATATCCCTGAAATTCTTTGCCGCTTCGATAATACGGTTCTTATCCCTGTCGGCAATTGTAATCAGAACAGTTCCCTTAATGGGAAGAGGCGACTGCGTTGCCTCCTGCGATTTGAAAAATGCCATGCCGTATGAATCGGCCATACCCAGCACCTCTCCCGTGGAACGCATCTCCGGACCAAGCAGGGGATCAATAGCAGGGAACATGTTAAAGGGGAAAACTGCCTCTTTTACACCGTAATGCTTTATTGTCCTGTTCTTCAGTCCGAAATCGGAGAGTTTCTGCCCCATCATTATCTGGGTAGCGATCCTTGCCATCGAAACATTGCAGACTTTCGAAACAAGAGGAACCGTTCGTGAAGCCCGAGGATTTGCTTCAAGAATATATACAACATCCTCATAGATTGCATACTGGATGTTCAGCAGGCCCACAACTTTCAGTTCCATTGCAAGCTTCCTGGTATAATCGTAAATTGTCTTCTTATGTTCCTTGGGAATTACAACCGGGGGTATCACGCATGCTGAATCGCCCGAATGAATACCGGCATATTCAATATGCTGCATTACGGCTGGAACAAAGGCATCATTTCCGTCAGAGATTGCATCTGCTTCTGATTCAATTGCATCCTCAAGGAATTTGTCGAGAAGAAGCGGTCTGTCGGGAGAAACTCCGACTGCCTTGGTAACATATTCCTCAAGCATCTCCTCATCGAGAATTATTTTCATAGCCCTTCCGCCAAGCACGTATGATGGTCTGATCATCAGGGGGTAGTCAATCCTTTCAGCAATAGCCAGCGCCTGTTCCAGGTTGCTGGCCATCCCTGATTCCGGCTGAGGAATCCCTAATTTTTCTATAATATGCCTGAAACGATCCCGGTCTTCTGCAAGATCAATTGTCTCGGGTGTTGTGCCTAATATTTTTACCCCTGCTTCTGCAAGCTCCCTGGACAGATTTAATGGCGTCTGCCCTCCGAACTGAACAATAACTCCTTCAGGTTTTTCCTTTTCATATATGCTCAGGACATCTTCGGCAGTGAGTGGCTCAAAATAAAGCTTATCGGAAGTGTCGTAATCCGTTGATACCGTTTCAGGATTGCAGTTTACCATTATGGATTCATATCCTGCATCGCGTATTGCGAAGGCTGCATGAACACAGCAATAGTCGAATTCAATGCCCTGGCCTATCCTGTTGGGACCTCCGCCAAGCACCATAATCTTTTTCCTGTCGCTTACCTTAACCTTATCGGGAGCATTATAGGTTGAAAAATAATATGCTGCATTCTCAACACCGCTTACCGGCACAGGTTCCCAGGCTTCCTTGAGTCCCAGGGATATCCTTTTCCGCCTGATATCCTTTTCAGGGACTCCCAGCAGTTTTGAAAGGTACTTATCGGCAAATCCATCCTTCTTTGCCCTGATAAGAACATCGTCAGGAGGCATCTTTCCCTTGTGCATAAGTATTTTTTCTTCCTCTTCGACCAGCTCCTTCATTTGCTGAATGAACCACGACTTGATATGAGTTTTCCTGTGAAGCTCCTCAATATCAGCTCCTTTCCGCAGTGCCTCGTACATTA
>CAZLCF010000426.1:0-2093 GCA_964557905.1 uncultured Rikenellaceae bacterium
CAAGCAAAACGTACTGACGGAGTGTCGGGCAGATAATTCCCCTGTAGAGTCTTCCTAAATTCCGGTAACCACTTACAACCGATAATGCTCCGTGCTCAATTTGCTGAAGAATATCAGGCTTGCCATCGGGTTGATGTATCTCGACAATCCTGGAATGCTGGTCAACAGATGTCTCATCATATTTTATAGCGAAAGCCTCATAAGCCTGGGTAAGAATATAGACCTCTCCGCTCTGCGATTCAACTCTCAGGTCATAATCACCGGCATCGTGCCAGCCTCCAATATTCAGTCCGGGAACATGTTCTCCGGGTTTATATTCAGTCAATGTAGAAGCACCCTGCATATACCCGTCAAAATGATTGGTACCAACAGGCGCCATAAGGGCATCATCCATGTGACATAGTCCGTGCCATACTCGGTACTTTTCATTGATCCTCATATGGCACATCTGCACAGGAAGAAAATATTCCAGTGCAGGCTGCCAGACATTACGTTCAAAAATGTCTTTTGCGATGCGGAAAGGCTGTGACTTCTGGTTTCCGTATTTCACCAGATATATCCCCTGATTTTCAATGGATGAAAAATCGAATTTTAGATAATTGTACCTCAGAAATTTACCCCATTCTGAAGGTTTTTGGGAAATGACTGTCTGTTGTTTACCATCCTCACTTATGTTTACCAGTTCAGCATTTTCTCTCTTCAGATCATTCTTATCCAGCTCAATAAGGACAAATTTCTGCTGTGAGGGATGATACCCGATCTGGGAGACATGAATAACCGGATCGCCTATCCATCCGCTTATTACATTTGGAGTAAGGATCCACTCAACTGCGTTGGTTGTTGCTCCTGCAGCCACAAGTGATCTTACAACAAACCAGCCATTATTATGCAGGTAACGTCCATCAATGAGCTGAAGATTGCCTGTTTTGGATTGTATTGTCAGCCTCAGGCGATCATCTTCCGGAGCAACGACAAGCTGTTTGCCTGATGCCATTGGTTTGGCTGCAACCAGTTCTCCTTTCTGATCGAACATTCCGGGGCCGTTAGCCTGGCGAGGAAATATTCCTGACTGGTTATCAATGATCCATGTTTTACCGAACAGGATACCGGGGAACAACTCCATATTAAATCCGACTTTGCCGATATACTCAGCCGGTAAAGGACGGTCGAGGTTAACGGTCACAATAATAGATCCGCTTTCAGCACGGGTTTTAACAGTGTAATTGAAATAAAGGTCTGGATAGATTATCGGATTATAACCCTTACGGTTAATAGCTGAATCAGGGTATGTAAGGTATGCGGTAATAGTGTTTACCGCTGGATCTGCTGTCCGTTTCTTCTGCTTCGGTACCGGCTGCCATTGTCCCGGAGTCTCATCCAGCCGCAGATCACCGTTGGTAGCAATTCTCATTCCATGCATAATAATTGCTACGCCGCCCTGGTGGCCTTCGGGATAAATATCCTGAAAAGCCATTACATTAACTCCCTCATTTTCAAAATATTCCTGGGCGTTCAGCCGGAAGCCTGTTTGTTGTGAATATCCACTGATAAATAACAGGGATATTGCGCAAATTATCCAGAACTTTTTCATAATGGATCATATCTGTGTTTGTTTTGTGAAGATACTCACTCCGGCCCGATTTTTGAAATAGATTTCCCGGTTCTTTGGTAATATTGTATCTTTGTATTTCATATCACATGGGGCTGACATGGTTTTGACAGCATGAGGGGTGGTATGTAAGCATGCAGTGTGTGGTGGCGCGTCACTTAAACAGTGTCACAAAACAACAAAAGGCGAAACTAATTACGCTCTCGCTGCTTAAGCGAACAAAGTAACTTAAGCTTTATTCCGGCACATGTGCCGGAACGAGACGTCTCCCGGGCGGTCAAGCCCTGATCCAACCCGATACGGAGGCGCACGCAATCCGGGGCTAGCCTGAAGATTGTTCCGCTCGGAAGGTGAAATAAACAGGAAATAAGGGCCGTTTAGGTTGTTCTGCAGCTGACCGGTCACGAAAATCAAGCAGAACTAAGCATGTAGAAAGCGTATGGCTTCCGTGTTTGGACGCGGGTTCGACTCCCGCCAGCTCCAC
>CAZLCF010000427.1:0-2092 GCA_964557905.1 uncultured Rikenellaceae bacterium
AATCATGGTTCTTATACCAAATCATTTTAAAGACTGCTCACGGGCAGCCTTTTTTATAATATTTTAAGATTTTCTCCCGCCTTAAAGATGTATATTTAACCAATATTGGGCTGTAAAAACACAGGAGTAAACAATCAATAATAATACACTGTTTCATAATATACTGTAATTCAGATAATTATCATTTAATCAATTAACTAAATAATATATCATATGAAAACTATTTTGCAGCAGATTGCTGAAAAAAACAGGCAGGAAGAAAAAGCGCAAAGGCAGGCTGTAAAGGCCGAATTGAATAATCCTGCCACAACAGGCGACCGTCGCAACTTTCTTAAAAAAGCTGCTATGGGAAGTATTGCTCTGGGGGGACTATTGTATCTTTCCCTGGAAGATACGATAGCACAGACAACCAAGAATGTTTCAAGGGCGTCAAGCCCATCAGATCTGAAGATTACCGATCTTCGCGTTGCTGAGAAAGGTGGAAGAGGATCAATTGCCAGCCGAATAATCCGTATTGACACCAACCAGGGTATCTATGGTCTGGGGGATATCAGGGATGGTTCTGACCAGCGTCTGGCATTATTTCTTAAAAGTAAGATTATTGGGCTCAATCCATGTAATGTCGAAATGATCTTCAAGATCATCAAGCAGTTCGGATTTCATGGCCGCCAGGGTTGCGGCGTAGGGGCTGTTGAAATGGCCTGCTGGGATCTGTGCGGAAAAGCGCTTGGGGTACCTGTCTGGCAGCTGCTGGGCGGCAGATACCGCGATAAAATAAGAATTTACGCTGATACTCCTGAAGACAGGGACCCGGCTGTCGAGCTTGAAAAATTGAAAAAACGATTGACAGAACAGGGTTTCACCTGGCTTAAAATGGACCTTGGCATACATCAGATAACCAAACCGGATGAGGGACTGGTTAATTATAAATACTGGAATGAGAATGGCGGTGGTATTACCAACTGGTATATGGGAAGAGGCTTTGCCAATGGAGGATATACAGACTACTGGAAGAAAGATCATCCGTTCACACAGGTCCAGATTACCGATAAGGGACTCGATGAAATTGTTAAAGTGGTTGAAAATGTAAGAAATGCCGTCGGTACTGAAGTGCCTCTCTCCGTTGATCATTTTGGCCATATAGATATGAACCAGATCATCCGTCTTGGTAAAGCAGTTGAAAAATACCGCCTTGCATGGCTGGAGGATTGTGTTGCATGGTATTACACTGACCAATTGAGAGCGATTACAGATGCACTTGAAACACCTATCTGCACGGGTGAGGATATTTATATGCTGGGAGGACTCCTTGGCGGATTCAAACCATTGATAGATGCTCACGCAGTGGATATCATCCATCCCGACCTTGTAAGCGCAGGAGGAATCCTGGAAACGAAAAAGATAGGAGATTATGCCGAAGAAGCAGGTATTCCTATGGCTCTTCACGCCAACAGCACACCAGTTGCATGGATGGCGAATGTTCATTGTGCCGCGGCAACTGAGAATTTCCTGTGCCTCGAGCACCATAATGTCGACAATCCATGGTGGGAAGGGCTGGTCAAGATGACCGGATCACAGCTCATGATAACCAAGGGATACGCTAATGTTCCGCTCGATGCACCGGGATTAGGAATTGAGCTTAATGATGAAAACATGATGAAAATGATGACAAAGGGTGCAAAATATTTTGAACCCACCCCGGAATGGGACAGGACAGGTATATCGTATGATAAATTGTGGATTTAAAATCTTATTATACATCTACAAAAATTAAGTAGTAAAGAGGGTGCTCTGAAAAGGTTATATCCACCCCCCATCCCCCCAAGGGGGGCTCTATAAATAGCTGAAAATAATGAAGTCCCCCTTGGGGGATTTAGGGGTGACTAATAAATAGGGACTTTTGAGACACCCTTTTACAATATAGATTATGAAATCAGAAATCGTTATCGGAATCGATAGCAGTACAACAGCTACAAAGGCTATAGCCTGGGATTTTTTTGGAAAGAAAATTGCTGAAGGATTCAGTCCGATACGGTTAATTTCTCCTCAGTCAAATTATTACGAGCAGAATCCGGATGATTGGTGGCACTCC
>CAZLCF010000428.1:0-2079 GCA_964557905.1 uncultured Rikenellaceae bacterium
TTTCAGGCGGGGAAAAGAAAAAAAATGAGATATTCCAGATGGCAATGCTCGAACCAAAACTTGCCATCCTTGATGAGACCGATTCAGGTCTTGATATTGATGCCCTCCGTATTGTGGCAAATGGTGTCAACAGGCTGAAGCGCCCGGATAATGCAGCAATCGTAATAACTCATTATCAGCGGCTTCTGGATTACATAATCCCTGACGTAGTGCATGTGCTCTATGACGGCAGGATAGTAAGAACAGCCGGGAAGGAGCTGGCTCTTGAACTCGAGGAAAAAGGATACGACTGGATCAAACAGGATGTTGAAAAGAAAGAAATGTTATGAATACCCTGACAGAAAGATCAGAGCGCTATTACAGGCTTTATGAGGAGAACATAAAGAAGATTACCGGGAGTTCCGCTCCCTATATTAACTCATTCCGTAAAGCAGCTATTGCGAATTTCTGTAAAACAGGGATACCGACAAAGAAAAATGAAACCTACAGGTACACTAATCTGGATCCCTTTTTTAATCACGACTATAAAAGCTACTTTATTCCTGAAGAATCTGATTTTGTAAAAGCAGAACAATTCAGGTGTGACGTGGCAGATCTCGATGCATACGGTATTGTACTTTTGAACGGCTTTTATCCTACGATAAACGGTAAGTTGCGTCAGCTCCCGGGGGGAATATGGATCGGGAGCCTGAATGAGGCTGCAAAACAATTCGGGGATAAAATTGAAAAACATTATGGGAAATATGTAAACGGGAATTCTGACGGACTTGTGCATTTGAATACGGCAATGGCCTCCGATGGAGTCTTTGTTTATGTGCCCGCGGAAGCAGTGCTTACCAGACCGGTACAGGTTGTCAACCTGGTTCAGTCGGAAGAGGATATGTTCAACCAGCACCGAAACCTGATCATTGTGGAAGATAACGCCGATTTCACGCTTATTATCTGCGACCACACTCTTTCCCCGGTAAAATTCCTGACAAATACTGTCACCGAGGTCTATGTTGGCGAGAATGCCCGTTTTGATATTATGAGAGTCCAGAACGAGCACAACAATGCATGCAAGATCACCCATACCTTCATTCACCAGGAAAAAAACAGCCATGTCTCTTCAAATAACATTACACTTCATGGCGGCCTTGTCCGCAACAGCACTCATCACTATCTTGGAGGTGAGGGGGCAGAGAGCAATTCATACGGATTGTTCCTTACAGATAAGTGGCAGCATGTGGATAATTATGTGAATGTCGATCATGCATTCCCGAACTGCACAAGCTACCAGCTGTTCAAAGGTGTTCTTGATGATATGTCTACCGGGGCTTTCAATGGAAGAATATATGTGCATAAGGATGCACAGGGAACGACAGCTTACCAGAAAAACAATAACATCCTTCTCACTGATGATGCAAAAATGGATACCAAGCCGCAGCTTGAAATTTATGCCGATGATGTCAAATGCAGTCACGGGGCAACGGTAGGCCGCCTCAATGATGATGCCCTGTTCTACATGCAGTCACGTGGAATAAATAAGCGTGAAGCATTGCTGATGCTTATGTTCGGATTTGCCCATGAAGTGATCCGGAATATAAAAGTGGAAGCCCTGCAGGAAAGAATGGATAATCTGGTAATGCAGCGACTGAAGGGCGAATTGTCTCGATGTGCGAGTTGTATGGTCAGATGCGATAAACAACATTGATTTGAAAAATATATCCGACATAAGAGCTGATTTCCCGTTACTCAGCAGGAAGGTTTATGACAAACCGCTTGTTTATTTTGACAACGGAGCCACCACCCAGAAACCTCAATGCGTAATCGATGCTGTCAATGAGGTATTTACCACATACAATGCGAATGTTCACCGTGGAGTCCACGCAATAAGCGACAAAGCCTCGGAGGAGTATGAGAAGGCAAGGGAGAAGGTAAGGTCCTTCATAAATGCGGGCAGCATAGAGGAGATCGTGTTTACCTCGGGAACAACAGGTTCAATAAATGCGGTTGCTTTTTCATTCGGAGAGCGATTCATAAAGACAGGTGATGAAATCATAATCAGCCATCTGGAACATCATGCCAATATTGTCCCAT
>CAZLCF010000429.1:0-2076 GCA_964557905.1 uncultured Rikenellaceae bacterium
GTAGTTGCAATAATGCCTTTAATATCAAGCATATTTGAATACAGAAGCAGCCGGACAAGGGATTCCGTGTCGTCGGGTTCATTTTCAACATCTGTCAGAATAATTACCCTGTTCTTCCGGGTTTCCTGGGCGCTGAGAAATCCGGGAGAGGATAGCAGAAAAAATAAAATCAAGCCGTAAAAAGTCATTTTACATCGATTGATCCGTGTATGGCTTTTAAGATTTATAACAACATAATTTTTAACCCTTTCCGATCTCAAATCAATTTCAATTGGATTTAGTAGATTAAAGCATTGCACAAGAGATATTTTATATTCTGATGAGTGTAAAAGTCAGAAAAAAAAACTTAAGAAATGTTCAATATTATTGCAAATGATGACTGAAAATTGAAAGAATAAAGAGATATAGAGTTAAAAAAATTAAATACAACGGATGTTTATTTTTTGACTTAAGAATTACAACTTCAGATCTTCGCGGTAATCAGAGATCAATTATTTTTATCTGGCAGTCTTTTATAAGGCTCAAGTTGATCTTTGAATTTGATAATCAGCTCTTTCAGGGCATTCATATTTATTTCTCCCTCCCTTAACCTTTCAACCTCCCACGTGGATGTAATTCTCATTGCTGTAAGTTCACCGGCCTCAAGCAGGTGGGCGGCGGTCTCGGCTATTTCCAATCCATCCTTCCAGGTCCCTTCCGGATCTTTAAGCCACTGATCACCCCGGTCTATCACTCTTGTTATCCAGCCTTCCTGATCCGTGACAGACGGAAGAATATCTGCGGTACGTTTGCGGAAGAATCCCATGATTGCAGCGGCTATTGACGGATCACGGACGCTCCCGTCTTCATAAAAGACGCCGTGTACGGTACCCCACCCATTACGGACGATCATCAGTTCCCAGATATACCATCCTACTTTTGCATTCATGTGTTCCTGAAGGGTGATATCATACGGATTGGCACGTGCAATACAACCAATTTCACCATTTATCAAAGGTTTGTTCACTTTTGCGGCAAATTCTTTTGCCCGTATGATGTTGTTCCTGATCTGGTCTCGTGTTTGCATATAATCGTGAAACTGGAGTACATCGACATAATCTGCCATCTCAATCATTCCGTCGACAAAAGCCATCCCGATTGTTACCGGGGTTTTCGGGTCAAGCTCATGGAACGTTTTAGTCATGAACTTACAGTTTTCAAAATTCCTTATAACTCTCTCTCTGGGGGTTGTGGGCCAGTCCGGTTCATTCATAACATCCCAGAAGGCCAGACCCGGTTCATCAGAGATTGCATCAATCAGGAATCTGGCCCAATTCCTCGCCAGGGTGCGCCGGGTTGTGTCCCTCATCCAGGGTCCTCCCTGCAGGACAGGCATAACCCCGATATTTCTCTTATAACATTCACGTACAAAGTGTTTCAGTTTTGCCGGAAGAGCCACACTATCTTCTATATAGACCGTATATGGGACGAAGATGCGCACCTGGTTAAGATTCAGGCTTTTAGCCAGGTCGAGATCAAATTCTATTGTTGCTGAGTCATAATGAACCCATGTATCGATATGGTGTCGCGGCGCCGCTACATTTGCCGGGGTATAATTGAAGCCTCTTATCAGAGAAGGATCATGAGGTCCTGTAAAATCAAATTTCGAACCCTTCTTTTCCAGGCCGGAGCATCCTGTCAGGATCAGGATGAAAAGAATTAAAGATCTCAGAATTAGCTTTTTCATATTACAGGCAATTTTAAAACTTGGTTATTCAGATATTATTTAACAAGGTAAACATTGGATTTTCGTCAATCGTTAAATATTTTGCCAGATTATTCCAGGTCAATTATCTGTGAATTCCAGCAAACCAAAACGTGCGGGTTGATGAACATCAAGCCGTATGTTGTAAATCGGGAAGAGTGTTGAAGTGGATCTGAATCTGTCTTCCACATAATTCCTGTCCTGGCGGACTGCCTGGAAAGCCCATCTTGCACCGGCTTTCGGACGTGAAATAAAATGAAAATCGCTGAATGCCGTAAATGGAATTGCAAATTCCATTTGCCACATCTTATCCTTGTCTTTGTCATTATTAA
>CAZLCF010000430.1:0-2062 GCA_964557905.1 uncultured Rikenellaceae bacterium
TCAGAAAATCCCGTTTTGAAAGAGTGGTATGCCATAGTTAATCCCAATGCCGGTAGCGGTAAGGGTAAAAGGGACTGGGACAGAATTTCCGGTCTTTTTGAAAAGGAAAATATACCTGTATATTCTCAATTTACCCAGAAAAAAGGTCATGCAATTGATTCTGCCAGAAAAGCCATCAATACAGGTTTCAGGAAAATTATTTCCGTTGGCGGTGATGGCACTCTGAATGAGGTAGTTAATGGCATTTTCACACAGGATTACTGTTCACCGAAAGAGATCACAATAGGTATGATACCTGTTGGAACCGGCAACGACTGGGGGCGAATGTTAGGTATTCCTCTGGTATATGAAGGAGCAGTAAACGTGATCAGGGAAAATAAGGTTATGCTGCACGATATCGGAGTTATCAGTTATCATTCCAATAACGAACTGCATAACAGGTATTTCATCAATATTGCAGGATTGGGATTCGAAGCGATTGTCGTAAAAAAGACAAACAAGCAGAAAGACAGAGGCAGAAGCAACCAGACGATCTATTTCTATAATCTGCTGTCCACCCTCATTTCTTACAAAAACACAAAATCAGATATCATCATTGACGGTAAAAAGACCACCTGCAATATCTTCTCGATTAACGTAGGCATTGGCAGGTATTGTGGAGGAGGGATGAGACAAACTCCTGACGCCCTGCCTGATGACGGTCTTTTTGATATTACTATAATCAGGGAGATAGGCAGGATTGAAGTGATTAAAAGCTTGAAATTGCTTTATGACGGTACTATTTTAAGTCACCCTAAAATTGACGGATACCGTACCAATAATCTCCGTGTTGAATCAGAATCTATTCTGTTCACAGAAGCTGACGGAGAATCGCTTGGTCATACTCCTGCTGAATTCAGTATTATTCCGTCGGCAGTAAATGTTGTCTACGGTACAAAGATCATTCCGTAAGCTTTATTTCAAATAACTTTGGCCAGTTTTTACCTGTTATAAAGATCCTGTTCCCCTCCTTATCAAAAGCAATACCGTTCAGAACATTTATGCCTGTATTGGTATCCGGATCTTCCAGTATCCCTCTGAGATCAATATAAGCAATTATTTTACCTGATACAGGATCAATCCTGGCAATCAGATCGGTCATCCAGATGTTTGCCCATATTTCACCATTAATGTATTCAAGCTCGTTAAGCTGATCTGCTTTCTTCTTATTATCACAAACTTCCAGCCGCGAAACTACTGTAAACATTTCAGGTTCAAAGAAATACAAGACATTGGTCCCGTCGCTCATAACTATCTGATCCTTAATTGAGGTAAGACCCCAGCCCTCGGTCTGGTAATAGATCTTGTTGATCTGGTTGAAGTTAGCTTTGTCATAAACAAATCCGACTTTGGATCTCCACGTTACCTGGTATATCCGGTCCTTATAAAGTGTTATCCCTTCACCAAAAAGAGGAGGCTCAAGGTTCAGCTGACGGAGGACTTTCCCTGTAGCCAGTTCCACTTGCCTCAGACTGGAACCTGTTTCCTGTCCGGTTCCTTCGTATAAGGAGCCATTATCATAAAAAAGCCCCTGTGTAAATGCTTCCCTGTCATGTGGATAGGTGTGTATCACCCTGTAACCATTCCTTTCAGGTACAATATCTGACAGAACGATCATGAATCTCGTAATAGTCGTCCTTGCTTTGCCCTTTTTATATGCTGATACTTTTAATGATTTCCTCCCGGTACTTCCTGTAAAAGATGAAGGGATTGTGTATTCCCACAATCCCGGACCGAGAGAAGTTACAGCTTTCCCGTCAAAAAAGATAAGTATTGAATCGGGCGGCTCTCCCCTGTTATCCCGGGCAAGAACCACCTTAACGGGTTCTCCAATCTTAAATTCTGAATTTTCAGCCGGTATTGTCATTGTTATCAAGCTGGCAAGAGTTTCCTCTTCAGTTATTGTACCCGTCTTTGTGGTCCCTTCGGGAGCTTTGCCCGGTCTGCCTGAACATGAAATTATCCAGGTTATCGTAAGCAGAACAAAAAGGGAGAGTATATATTTCAGATAATTACTTCTCAT
>CAZLCF010000431.1:0-2057 GCA_964557905.1 uncultured Rikenellaceae bacterium
CCGGTCAGTTTTCTGATAATAAGACGTAATTTTAACAGCAAGGTAAAAAACATATGGTAATTTTATTTTAAAATACTAAATAAACTACTATGCAAAAGATAATTACAATAAGGACTGACCGGAAGAACGGATTGTATGATATCACTACAAAAGTCACAGAGGTCATTAAGGAAAGCAAGGTCAGGAACGGTATTGCTTCAGTTTATGCCAGGGGATCAACCGCGGCAATTATGATCCAGGAGAACTGGGATCAGTCGGTACAGAATGATGTTGTCACCCTGCTTAGCCGGTTAATCCCTTCCGGTATATGGGAGCATGATCGCCAGGACAATAACGGGGACGCACATCTGAAGGCAGGGCTGGTTGGTGCTTCGGAAACAATCCCGGTAGTCGACGGGAACGCGGGATTATCAACGTGGCAGAATATTTTTTTCTGTGAGTTTGACGGACCGAGGAGCCAGAGAGAGGTTATAGTGACCGTATTAAGTGTGTGACTTTGTGGCCACATGGATGTTTTCCATCAGGGTTTCATATTTTACTCTTCCAATGGCAGATTTTCTAAATAGTCTGTTATATTTTTCACGGGTAAGACATTGCCAATCTTTAAGGCTCATATCTCCTATCTCCTCAGGCAATGAAAATTCCGGATGGGAATTGGGCGTAACATTTTTATTCCACGGACACACTTCCTGGCATTTGTCACAACCATAAATCCTCCCTCCGAGTACAGGAATAATCTCATCAGGAATCGGACCTCTGTTCTCGATAGTCAGATTGGATATGCATTTTCTGGTATCAATGGTCCTGTTGTCATTTATGGCGCCGGAAGGACATGAGTCAATGCATACTCTGCATTTCCCGCAAAGTTCACCTTTAAAAGGCTCATCATAATCCAGTTCAATATCCAGGATCAGGATGCCGATTAAAAAGAAGGAGCCGATTTCTTTGTTAATCACTACAGAATGACGACCCTGCCAGCCCAGTCCGGCTTCCATTGCCCATGCTTTTTCATGAAGCGGTCCTGAATCAGCATAAGGTTTTCCTTCAGCTTCCGGTACAATGGTCTTTACATAAGCCAGCAGTTTTTCAAGCCTTGGAGTAATAACATCATGATAATCAATACCGTAAGCATATCTCGTTACGACCGGAACATCTTTATTCTTCTGCTGATTCTCAGAATAATAACTCATCCCTGTAACTACCAGCGATCTTGCTCCGGGGTAAAGTATCGCGGGATTGAGCCGTTTTTCCGGCTCCCTGTTCAGAAACTCCATTTTATGATTCATGCCTGCTTCAAGCCAGGCCATAAAGACAGGCTCCCGTTCAGCCAATGCCCTTGCCTTTGCAATTCCACAAAGGTCAAAACCAAGCTCAATGACTTTTTTCTTTATCAGGACAGACAGATTCTTTTCCCCGGTTGTTTTCATAAAATGTTTTTAAAGAAAACCAAGTTCAAGTTTTGCTTCATTGCTGAGCATACTTTTATCCCAGGGAGGATTGAAAGTAAGCTTCAGATCACAGTCCTTCACCCCTTTTGTTCCTGCCACCTTATACTTAACCTCTTCAACCAGCTGGTCTGCCATCGGGCAGTTAGGGGCAGTTAGCGTCATGGTAATATGAGCAATATGTTCATCATCAACCTCTATATTATATATCAGGCCCAGGTCATAAATATTTACCGGGATTTCAGGATCAAAAATACTTTTCAGTACTCCCACTAACCTGGTCTCTATTTCAAGCTGTTCAGAAGCATCCATCTTTTTACTTTTTACTTTTAACTTTATATGCCATCGCATACAGTTTCATCTGCCTGACCATTGAAAGTAATCCGTTCGCCCTCGTCGGTGACAGGTTCTGCCTGAGTCCTATTCTGTCGATGAAATAGAGCTCTGATGAAATTATTTCATCGGGCGTCCGGTCTGAAAGGACTTTGATCAGGAGTGAAACTATACCTCGTGTAATTATTGCATCACTGTCGGCAGTGAATGAGATCTTATTTCCTTTGAATTCAGGATAGAGCCATACTTTCGACTGGCACCCTTCTATCAGGTAATCCT
>CAZLCF010000432.1:0-2045 GCA_964557905.1 uncultured Rikenellaceae bacterium
TTATTGACCTCATGGTAAAGTACTGCCTCCGTTATCTCAAGATGGGTACTGCACTCCTTGATATAAACTGTCCTGGTGATCGTTTCCGGAATGACAGCAATAGACCTGACAATATCACGGATCAGATTTGCCTTTCGGACAGGGTCCCCGGAGGCTTCTTCAAGAAGCAGGTCAGTTTTGAATCGGATAAAATCAGTCTCCTTTTCCTTCAGATACTTTTTAAACTCTTCATTGCTTACCTTTTTTGAATATGAATCAGGATCCTCCCCGTCAGGAAGCAGGACTATCCTGACGTTCATTCCCTCTTCCAGTACTATGTCAATGCCCCGGATAGATGCTTTTATTCCTGCAGGATCGCCATCATAAAGTATGGTGATATTTGGAGTGAACCGCTTGATGAGCCTAACCTGTTCCTGAGTAAGCGATGTTCCAGATGATGCGACAACATTTTCTATACCGGCCTCATGTAGAGACATTACATCGGTGTAACCTTCAACAAGATAACACCTGTCTTCCTGTGTTATGGACTTCCGTGCCTGAAAAATACCGTAAACAATACGGCTTTTATGGTATATCTCCGATTCTGGAGAGTTGACATATTTTGCAGTTTTTACGTCCGATTTCAGTATCCTTCCGCCAAAGCCAAGGACCTGTCCGGATAATGAATGGATAGGGAACATCACCCTTCCGCTGAACCTGTCAAAGAGATGATCTTCATGCTGGATTGACAATCCCGTTTTAATCAGAAAATCCTGCTTATAACCATCATCCAATGCCTGCCTGGTGAAGGCATCCCGTTTTTCAAAACTGTAACCGACCTCAAACTTTTTTAATGTATTCTGCCGGAATCCTCTTTCCCTGAAATATGAAAGACCCACAGATATCCCTTCATTGTTTTGAAAGAGGTTTTCAAAGAACTGCCTTGCGGCATAAGCAGTGACAATCAGGAGGCTTTCACGTTCATTCTGCTTTTCAAGTTCTTCGGGAGTAAGTTCTTTTTCAACAACTTCAATATGATATTTCCGGGCAAGGTATTTTAGTGCTTCAGGATAGGAGAGATGTTCATGCTCCATTATAAAGTTGACCGAATTCCCAACCTTTCCACATCCGAAGCATTTAAAAATCTCCTTTGAAGGTGAAACAGTGAATGAAGGCGTTTTTTCATTATGGAAAGGACAGAGTCCCAAATAGTTAACCCCGCGTTTCTTCAGGGGAACAAATTCCTGAATTACGTCGACAATCTGAGCTGCATCAAGTATTTTTTCTATTGTGGGTCGGTCAATCATGGCATAAAGATATTCAGAAAAATGTGGATTCAGGTTTATGGTCATTAGAATATATGAACATAGAGGGAGATTGCTTCGCCCTCCAAGGAGGGCTCGCAATGACTTTATAAGCAACTAAGTACATTGCGATGAGTCCCGAGTACTCGGGACGACGAAGCAAACGTTCAGATCCTGATTCAACATTTGTCGAATAATCCCTACCTTTATTACCATGTCTATGAAGAAACTAGTCATCCTCACCGGCGCCGGCATGAGCTCCGAAAGCGGCATCCGTACTTTCAGGGAGGCAGGCGGCTTATGGGAAGAATATGATGTCACCGAAGTTGCTTCTCCCATGGGCTGGTGGAAAAACAGGGACCTGGTCTTGCGATTTTACAATGAAAGACGGACCCAACTCGCTTCCTGTGAACCTAATGCCGGACATAAAGGTGTGGCAGAGCTTGAGAAATATTTTGATGTTCATGTGATCACACAAAACATTGATAATCTGCATGAGCGTGCAGGAAGCACAAAAGTATTGCACTTACATGGCGAGCTTATAAAAGCACGAAGCACAGCAGATCCGTCACTTATCTATGACATTGAATATAAAGAAATTAATCCTGGTGACAAATGTGAAAAAGGAAGTCAGCTTCGTCCGCATATAGTCTGGTTTGGCGAGGCTGTCCCGATGATGGATGAAGCAATAAGGATAACTGAAACAGCAGAGATCTTTGTTGTAATAGGTTCATCATTAAATGTATATCCTGCAGCCGGATT
>CAZLCF010000433.1:0-2038 GCA_964557905.1 uncultured Rikenellaceae bacterium
CAATTAGGTTGTAAATGAAGAACAAAACCCCCTTTTTTATGAATAATTCAGGTTAGTTGAGACAATAAATATTCCAGGATAAATTTATGAAAACATTTTGAATTATTTTATGGAATATAGGCGAAAGGCAGAGGGCTGAAGGCGGAAGGAAAAACCTTCTGCCTACTGCCTTCCGCCTTCCGCCTTGTAGTCCCTCCCCTACACCAGAATCATCATTTCCCCTACAAGCGAATCCGCTAATACCTTATAAACCAGGATGTCTGCATTAACTATATTTATTCTTTTGGGGAAACGTTAAAATATAATGACCCCCGGACAGATTAGAAAACCTGATTATGAAAGTAGTTATTGCAGATGATTCCTCTCTGTTGAGAGAAAGGATAAAAAGTTTATTGAATAGTCTTAATAATAATCCTATGATATATGAAGCTATAAACGGAGTGGATGCCCTGCAACTTATCAGGGAAAAGGAACCTGATCTGGCTATTCTTGATATCAGGATGCCGGAAATGAACGGTATAGAGGTGTTAAAGAAAATCAGAGCATTGAAAATGAAAACTAAGGTTTGCGTTCTCACAAATTACCCTTATCCTCAGTACAGAAAGAGATGTATGGAAGAAGGTGCTGATTATTTTCTGAGCAAAATCGAAGATTTTGAAAAGATTGAAATTATAGTCAGCAATATGCTACGGGATAAATTGCAGCACAATAACAAATCACTGTAAATCTGAAAAATGTAATTATAAAACACTATTGTCCTGAGAAAACATAAGATAAGATTGCACTGAAAAGGTAACAAATGATGGCACTTCCTTATTAAGACAAAAATGGCAGAAATACCTGTAAAGAAAACTATTGGTATTCAAATACTTATTGCAGATGATTCCTCTCTGTTAAGAGACAGACTCAATAGTTTATTGAATAGTCTTAATAACATTTTTATGGCGTTTGAAGATGAAAACGGCATGGAAGCGCTGAAACTTATCAGGGAAAAGAAACCTGATCTGGTAATTCTTGATATCCGGATGCCGGAAATGAGTGGAATAGAGGTGCTTTGAAGCAGGAGCTGATTATTTTCTCAGAAAAACTGAAGATTTTGAAGATATAAATACTGTCATTACCGAATTGGCAAACAAGGAGGAGGGAGGATAAAATGAGCGAATCTTTTCAGACAACCACAGATCAAATTGTAATGTTCACCCTTGATGAACTACTTTATGCTCTTCCTTTACCCGCAGTGGTAAAGGTTATCCACGCAATAGAAATAAGACATTTACCGAAAGCTCCCGAAATTATTTCTGGGATTATTAATGTTAAAGGACAGATCCTTCCGGTTGCTGACATCCGTAAACGTTTTGGACTGCCGGCACGTGAAATTGACCCGGACGACCGGTTGATTATTGCCGATACAGGAAAAAGGCAGGTTGCAATTCTGGTAGATACTGTGACCGGCATCAGGGATCTGTCGCCCGGGCAACAGAAACAGGCCAAAGAGACTTTGCCGTTTGCAAAATATTTAAAGGGAGTAGCAAAAATTGATGATGAGCTCATTCTGATCTATGACCTTGAACAGTTTCTCAGTCTCGATGAAGAGAAGGAACTTGAGCAGGCACTGAAAACGAAAAACAGATGAATCGTAATCTCACAGATGTCGAGTTATCAATGGTTAGTGAGGTGATTGCAACCCGCATGGGATTGTACTTTCCCAGGGAAAGGTGGGCTATGCTTAGACGAAACCTTGTTTTAGCTGCCAGGGAATTCGGGTTTCATAATATGACAGTTTTCATTCATTGGCTCTTATCCGCCACTCTGAATAAGGATCAAATCGAAATTCTTGCATCTCATCTTACCATCTCAGAAACCTACTTTTGGCGCGAGCCGCAGGTCTTTACGGCATTAACAGATTTTATACTGCCGGAACTTATCAGGTCGAAAAAGAAAAGAGAAAGAAGTATCAGGATATGGAGCGCCGGATGTTCAACGGGAGAAGAAGCGTACTCAATTGCAATAGCCCTTCATAAAACGATTCAAAAAATTG
>CAZLCF010000434.1:0-2028 GCA_964557905.1 uncultured Rikenellaceae bacterium
ACAGGCTTACAAACCACGAACTTTCAAAAATGGTTGATACTTCCGACGAGTGGATTATGCAGCGTGTCGGAATCAAGGAAAGACACATTCTGAAGGGAGAAGGACTTGGGAGTTCAGACCTTGGTGAGCAGGCAGTAAGGGGACTGCTTGAAAAAACCGGGACTTTGCCTGATGAGATAGACCTTATGATCTGTGCTACGGTTACACCCGATATGGCATTCCCTGCAACAGCCAATATAATTTCCGATAAAGTCGGAATAAAAAATGCCTTCAGCTTTGATCTGAATGCAGCTTGCTCGGGCTTCCTTTTTGCCCTTCAGACAGCTGCTGCCTATATTGAAACCGGAAAATACAGAAAAGTAATTGTCATCGGGGCAGATAAAATGTCATCAATAACTGATTACTCCGACCGGACCACATGTCCTCTGTTCGGCGATGCTGCCGGTGCTGTATTGCTTGAACCTATGACTGAAGAGCTTGGAATAATGGATTACATTTTTCATACCGATGGCTCAGGACGTAAATTTTTACATCTCAAAGCCGGAGGTTCAGTTAAACCGGCGTCCCATGAAACAATTGACGCCAAAGAACATTTCATTTACCAGGAAGGGCAAAGTGTATTTAAATTTGCTGTTGTGAACATGGCAGATGTGGCTGCTGAAATAATGGAACGGAATAATCTTAAAGCGGAAGATATTGCCTGGCTGGTCCCGCATCAGGCTAATCTGAGGATAATAGATGCCACAGGCAGAAGAATGGGTTTACCTCCTGAAAAAGTAATGATCAATATCCAGAATTACGGCAATACAACAGCTGCTACAATTCCGTTATGTTTATGGGAGTACGAAAGCAAGCTTAAAAAAGGAGATGTTCTGATTCTTGCCGCATTTGGCGGAGGATTCACATGGGGATCGATTTATCTGAAGTGGGCATACGATCCGAAATAAAAATTAATTCCGCATTTTATATGCAATAGTTTTTATATTTGTGAATAAAACTAAAACACAATGGCAAAAAACAATGAGACTGAACCTGCCGCAATAAACCTGATAAGCAATGGAACAGATATTTCCGGGGATATCAAATCGAGCGGAGATATTCGTATTGATGGCAGTCTGACGGGAAACCTGAATACAAAAGGGAAGGTGGTAATCGGTGTAACGGGAAAAGTAAATGGTGAGGTTATATGCAAAAATTCAGAGGTGTCGGGTAGCGTTGAAGGCAAAATCAGTGTCAGTCAACTGCTTATTCTTAAAGCTTCTTCAAAGATACTTGGCGATATAGCTACTTCAAAATTATCTATTGAACCCGGTGCAAAATTTACCGGGAATTGCAAAATGAGCGATTACGACGACAATGGAGGAGCAGGAACAGCAAGACCAAAAGAACCCGAAAGACCCGGAAAATAAAGGACTGACAGAATTTGCAAAGTATTCCGGAATAGCAGTCCAGATGGGTGTCATAATCTTTCTTGCTACCTGGGGCGGTATTAAACTTGATAAACTGGCTGAATTCAACAAGCCTGTCTTTACAATAATCCTTTCGCTCCTGGGCGTTTTTGCAGCCATCTGGGTAGCCATTAAGGATTTCATAATAAAAAAATAATCCATCTTTTGAAACCTCTGGCCAAATCGATCTTTTTACTGGCACTGCTGGAAATACTTATACTTGTCGCAGGATACCTTATTGTTTCCAATTTTGACATCCACCTGATTTACAACGACATAAGTGTGGCTTCGGCTATTTTTACCCTTATTACATTACTGATCCTGATCATTTTTTTCAGAGGCCAGGGAGGGGAGCCAGCGAGCCAAACCATGCACAGCCTGATTTCAATAAGCACTAAATTTCTGGCTGAGCTTTTATTCGCATTCTTCTGGTTTTTTATTGCTAAAAAAACAGGATTATCGTCTGTTATATTATTTTTTGTTTTATATTTAACATTCACTTTGTTTTCAGTAATGATTATATTAAAAACACTGAAAAGCAAATCTTTATAATAAATACAGATTTGAAAACGCGAATTTT
>CAZLCF010000435.1:0-2001 GCA_964557905.1 uncultured Rikenellaceae bacterium
GTCAGACTGCTTCCGTAATAGTTTGATTCAACATTAATCAAAGGTTTGTTGTTTTCATAATTCAGATTCAGTGCTTTCTCTGCCGGTTTCACGTATTCAGTCGGCAGCCAGTTACACCATGATTCACCGGAGAAATCCGGAGAAAGGTTTTGTACCGTTTGGCCAAGCATATGTTTTTTGGGAAGCGATTCTTCTGCCTGAAGAAAAGCCTCTTTCATTTCATTTATCCATGGCAAAACCTGACTGTCAGGAAGGAATATCAGGCTGCCTCCGGGCAAGCCCTGCAAAGAAGGTTCGTCACAGATGTCATATATCAAATTGTCAAACTTATTTAATTCAGCAGTAATTTTTTTTATATAAGCTTTTTGATAATTGATTACATCCTGATTACGAACATCATTTGAAGTAAATAATCCACATTCTTTATCTTCATACTGGCCGATATTCTGAACATTATTATCATGATACATTGCCATAAGAGGCCAGCAATCATTATACATTCCATTAAAGAAAGCAATTTCTACAATGATGTCTTTCTTCCGGGCAAGTTCAACAAAATCGTTCAACCGGTCAAAGTACTCCTGATTCCATTTGTCCAGGTCATACTTGTAAGAAGGCTTCCCCGGTTCTGCCAAAAGCGGATTTGCTCCAGGCTGGGCGGACTTTGCCCATGGCAATAATTGCCGGCCCGGTAGCGGTCCTAACGGATTTCCGTAAAGATATTTATCAGGAGGTTCAAACATTGCGCCGGGATAGATCCTGGTTAAGTTCATGCCATTGCGTTCCAGGTATTCAAGATACTTCACATAATCAAAATCCCTATCTATCACTGCACCGTAATGATGATCAGAAGTGACAAGTACAAGCGGTTTGTCTTTGTAAAAGAAATAATGGTTATTGTCTGGACAAACAGTAATAATTGAATTATTACATGCAATTGTCATCAGACAGAAAACAATAATTACGGATAATAAAATATGTTTTTGCATGTTATTTTCTGGTATATTCTACAGTTTATCAGACCTTCAGAATTTTTATAATGTTTTCCAAAAACCTTTTCTCATTATCAAATTTAAACCAAAATCAGGCTAGAAGCAAAAATTTGTTTAGCCTGGATTTGTCAGATTGAATGGTAAAATAAATGAGTTTAAGTATTTAAATATAAAAGCAGAAGATTTTTCCATATTTTTATTACATTGATATCTTATTATGAAAAAGCTGTCCATTGTTTTTCTGGTATTACAGATTCTGCTGATATGCTTTGGTTGCACCAGTGGTCCTGAAAAAATTATCGGCATCAAAATCTATGAGTATAACAATGATTTTAACCTGCTGGTTGCCAAATGGAAAGATATGGGAATCAATACAGCCTTTGTCAGTAAAGAGCTGGCAGCCAATACCATCTTCAGACAGTTGTTGAAGGAAAACAATATACAGGTATATATCATTTTCCCGGTTTTTTATAATCCCGAACTCCTGCAGCATGACAGCACACTGTATGCAATTACAGATAAAGGCAGAATAGCAAAAGATGACTGGGTGGAATTTGTCTGCCCTTCACGCATAGCCTATCGTACAATGAAAATCAACGAAGCGACTGATCTTGTAAGAAATCTGAAACCGGATGGCCTGAGCATTGATTTCATCCGTCAGTTTGTATTCTGGGAGATGATCTATCCCGGAAGGAACGCGGAAAGCATTGATATGGCATGCTTTTGTGATACCTGTGTGGAACGATTTAGTAAGTTGAAAGGTATTACCCTGCCTGATACCTGTATCGGGATTACCCAAAAAGCGGCTTATATATTAAATTCTTATTCAAAAGACTGGAACGATTTTCGCTGTGACGTGATTGCTTCAATGGAGAAAGAACTTGCAGATAAGGTACGCAGCATTAGACCCGGCATTAAAATTAATATCCATGTTTTACCTTGGAGGGATGAAGATTTCGGAGGTGCAAACATCAGAGTAGCCGCGCAGGATTTGAAAAAGATCGCACCC
>CAZLCF010000436.1:0-1993 GCA_964557905.1 uncultured Rikenellaceae bacterium
GAGGAATGAGCATGGAAATAGGACAAGTACCTGCATACAAAAGATGGTCAAACCGTTACAGCTATGCATTCAAAATGGAGGTAGTGGAAGCTTACCAAAGCGGCCAGATGTCTCAAAGACAAATTACCCGTAAATATGGAATTGGCAGGCCAACGATCATGGCCTGGACAAATAGATATGGTAATATTGAGGTAAATTACTACAAGATGAGAGAAAAGACTCCACAACAGGAGATTGTCGAACTCAAGGCCGCTCTGCGAGCTTCAAATGCTGAGAACAAGACTCTCAAGTATATCATGGAGATTATCCAGGAAGAATACGGCAAGGAAGTCGTAAAAAAGTATTTGCCCGGACTGCAAACAAAAAAACCTGCCAACAAGAAGAAAACAAAGTAAAAGTTAAGGCTGTCTGCAAGCTTTTCGGGATCAGTCGTCAGGCCTATTATAAAAGGATCCAGACGTTCCGCAGAGAAAAAGAAACCAATAAAAAGATCATCGCACTTGTTCAGCAACAAAGAGTTATGTTAACCCGGATCGGTACCAGAAAACTCCACTATCTTATCAAGCCTGCTCTTGAAAGAGAAGGTATTAAGTGTGGCCGAGATAAACTCAATGCACTACTTAAACACGAGGGAATGCTCGTAATAAAGAAAAAGAACTATATGAGAACTACCAACTCATACCACCGGTTTTACAAGTATCCGAACCTCATTAAGGACACTGTAATCAATCGTGCTGAACAAGTATGGGTTAGTGATATAACTTACATCAGGACCAATCAAGGGTGGCTCTATCTGAGCCTAATTACTGATGCCTACTCTAAACAAATTGTAGGATATCAGCGATCCGATAACTTAAAGACTATTAACTGCATTAATGCTCTTATAGGGGCTATTAAAAGAAGAAAATACCCCCACAGATACCTGATACATCACTCTGACCGCGGATTCCAGTATTGTAATCCTGATTATATTGAAACACTCGAAAGTAACCACATTGGCATCAGTATGACCACAAAGCATGACCCTTATGAGAATGCTGTTGCTGAAAGAATTAATGGGACTCTAAAGAATGAGTTTGACCTGGGGGATCGTCTCCCCGATCATAAACATGCTGACCGAGAGATAAACAAATCTATCTGGATTTATAACAACCTGAGGCCGCATGAAAGTTGTAATTATTTAACTCCTGTTCAAACTCATACCCAGGAGAGTATCAAACTAAAAAAATGGCCGATAAAATTTAGAAGAAAAAATGAACAAAATAATTTAACTTTAAATCAATTATGTCACACCCAAAAGTGACAACCTATTTCAGGACGAGACAGGCATCCTGAACTGAATGAAAATAAAAGAACTTATATTTTCGTTTTTGAGCGATTATGAAAATATAATTATTTATATTTGCAATAAAATTAAAAATGAGAATAGAAGATTTTAAGGCTGGTAAATACATTGACCAGTATCAGTATAAAAGTTTTCTTCCTGAAAAAATTGACCATGAGTGGATCATTTCATCACCAGAAATAAACTCCTTATTATCAGAAGCAAATAGACTAATTGGAGAGCTAAATGCATATTCTCAATTAATTCCTGACGTGGATTACTTTATAAAAATGCATATAACAAAAGAAGCTACCATGTCAAGCCAAATTGAGGGTACTAAGACTAATGTCGAGGACATCCTTATTAAAGAAGAAGATATATCTCCAGAAAAACGGGATGATTGGAATGAAGTCCGGAATTATATTAATGCAATTAACTTTTCTATCACTGAACTTGAGAAATTACCAGTATCAAATCGCCTGATCAAAAATACTCATAAAGTCTTACTCCATGGAGTCAGGGGAGAGAAAAAAAATCCAGGTGAGTTTAGAAAAAGTCAAAACTGGATTGGAGCTACATTAAAGGATGCCATTTACATTCCACCTCACCAATCAGAAGTTTTTGATCTTATGTCAGACCTGGAATCCTTTTTAAATGACAATAAAATAC
>CAZLCF010000437.1:0-1992 GCA_964557905.1 uncultured Rikenellaceae bacterium
TGCAGTATTTCCCGAATGAAGATCCAGGGGAATATAAAGCAATGAAGGATCAATTTTCTTCCATATGTCGAAATCAACACCTCGTCCATCTCTTCTAACCATCCAGCGTAGGGTCATATTGATACGGATAATATAGGTAGCATATTAATCAAAATTTATCAATTCATCGTGCCGCAATTCAATAATAGATTCACCTTTCCCACCACCATAAGCTTTAAAACCCACAAAATCTTTTGGTACTTCAATTTTCTTGCCACGCCCTTTAATCTTTTTTTCCCCCGATACTCTTTACCACATATGCCACAAAAAACCAGACCATTCAACAAATAATGGTATTCATCACGTTTCCCTGGGTTCTTTTTGTTCTCTTCCAGGTTTTTGTTTACTCTATCCCACGTGGCCTCATCAATAATTGCAGGTACTTTTGTTTCATTCTCTCCTCCATTACACTTTCTGATCCCCATGTAAATTTGATACCTGATTAGATCATGAACTACATTTCCTCTCCACCTTACTTCACCTTTTCTAAAGTAAGTGTACTGGTTTGTATAATTATCACGTCTCTTGAACTCGCCAGTATAATTAACTCAAGTTGCTATCTAACTCAAGTTGCTATTTATAAAACTGTTTTAATAATGCATAACCGAAGATAAATATCACAACCTTCAAAATGAATCTATACTCGGTGACTGCATGAATTGTTTTTGGAAAGAAGTTTGATATTTCACTGAATGTTGTTTCAATTCTTTTTCTCATGGTCGAGATCAAATACTCTACATAAGGCTCATGTGGCCTTTTTGAGGTTGACCTTCTGGCCACTAACAGGTCGATATTTTCTGCATCCTTTAACATGTCTTCAATGGAGTAATTTGTATAAGCATTGTCAGCATATATTATACTCCCGGCTGCTACCAGCAGAGGCATTTGCTTCAGAGCATTTGAATCATGCATACTGCCAGGCAGGAAAGTGTATTCCACAGGGATCCCGTCAGCAGTGGAAAGGATATGAACATTATATCCATAAAAGTATCTGCGCATCGAGACCTTTTTACCTCTGTAAATCTCACCCTGAATAAGTTTTGAATTTGATATTCGTATGTTATCACAAGTATGTATGGGGAAACTGTCAATGGAATACTCTGAACTGATATTCAGTTCCTTAATCAAAGAAGATAACTGGAAGAACAGGTCGACAACTAACTCTCGAACCTGATGTAGTCTTCGGTTAAACCTGCTTTTACTTAACATATGTGTAACCATTCCTGTTGATCGCATAAAGCTCATAGCCTTCTCATGATGACCAGAAAAATATATTGCCGACACAAGAACTGTTGTAATAACCTCTGCATCAGACATATTCCTATTTTCGGTTCATTGTGTGCAAGTTTTATAAGCAAATCATCAATAAATACGTAAATTGCAATTGTTTTATTTATCATAATCCTTCAGATTTTATTGGTTTGGCGACCTTAATCTGAAGGATTTTTTTATATTTACAAAAGTTTTATGTCATCTATTCATCTCATTGTTAACAACTTAACAGAATATGTTAATCACCTTTAATTTCTTATCTTTTAAAACATTTAAATAGGTTGATAACCATAATAAATTTGTTAATACATATCTTTTTTGAGGTTCAAAACATTATATTACATACATATAGCCAGCAATTTGAGTTAATTTATGGTTTTTGCGAAAATAGTTAGGCATCTGCTCAATTTGTTTAGAAATATTATTATATATTTGTTTTATTAAATAAATAATTGACTAACCCCAATTGGAATTAAAAAACTGAATTTAACCTGAACTCTCAAAAATTTTTAAATCTAATAATTGGTTTTTATTAATAATTAGAACCATATAACCTTAATTATAATTAATCTATGAAAAAATTACTTAAAGTATTTTTGTTGCTTTTATTCTTTGTTGCAGGTACTGCTGGTGCCTATGCCCAGAGAACAGTAACCGGAACTGTGGTTGACAAAGATCAAC
>CAZLCF010000438.1:0-1986 GCA_964557905.1 uncultured Rikenellaceae bacterium
CGGCCGAGGTTTTATCGATTGTCAACTTCCTGCATATATAGCACTGATTATTGTTACCGTCGGCCTGATGAGCGTTCCGATTTCTACTGCTGAGGACAGGGAGAAAGGTATCTTAAAGAGGTTTCATTCAACACCGACATCTCCAGCAATTTACCTTTTTGCCAATATTTTTACCTATTATATTATGTCTCTTATGGGTGTAACTCTGCTCTTTTTAATAGGAAGATTTATCTACCATGCCCAATTTGAAGGAAATATCTTTAGTATTTTTACAGCCTTTACTATATGCGCTTTATCTTTTTTCTCTTTTGGATACATGATAGCAAGCCTGGCGCCTACCGCCCGAACCGCACAGATAATCGGGATGGTTATTGCTTTTCCTATGATGTTTCTTTCCGGAGCTGCAATTCCTCTTGAGGTTTTGGGTGATAAAGTGACTAATATAAGTAAGTACCTTCCTCTAACCTATGTGGTTCGCCTTATGAGAGGCTTATGGTTTGGTCACAGTTGGGCAGAACACTGGTTGGATTTAATTGTAATTCTTGGTCTTCTAGTAGCAGGAGCAATTATATCCACTCTAACTTTCAAATGGGAATAATTGGACCTATAAAGAAAAAATGCCTATGACTACTAAATACAAAATTGGAAATTCAATTCTGGAACTGTCCAATGGAGATTTAACCATTCAGAGTACAGAAGCAATTGCCAATGCAGCAAATAGAAGGCTCTCTCCCGGGGGAGGCGTGTCAGGTGCCATCCATAAAGCAGCGGGATCGCAGTTGTGGGAAGAGTGTAAAAAACTTGGTGGGTGTAATACAGGCGAAGCTAAATTAACAAGGGGATATAATCTTAAAGCAAAATATGTCATTCATACTGTTGGTCCTGTTTACAGCAATAGCGTAAACGACGCTGAAGATCTCAAAGACTGTTATAGAAATAGTCTGCTTCTAGCTTCCCGGAAGAATATTAAAAGTATTTCCTTTCCCTCAATAAGCACCGGGATTTTTGGCTACCCTGTAAAAGATGCCTCAATGATTGCCCTTAAAACCATCATTGATTTTTTAAAAGAACATGCAGAGATTGAACTTGTAAGAATGGTCTTATTTTCTAAAGGTGATTACAATACATACAAGTCATCTCTTGAAAATATTCTGAAAGACTAAAAGAATAAATTAAGAACACTTGGAGAAACCGCAGTTTCTACAAACATAGCAGCCTCCCTCAGGTTCCATTATGCCTCCGCAGCCATCCTCGGGACATATCATAATAGACCTGGGGCCATTGGTTATTCCCAAATCAAATTTATTGGATCCATTCAAGTAAAAGTCTATAGCCTTACCCATCGCATCGGGACAGGAAAGGACATGGGTTTCATCATCAGCAATGCAGGTAATACATCTTATTCCTTCTACCTGTTTCTTTACTGACTCAATATCAATACCCGACCTGATTGCAATACTTATAAGTCTGCCTACAGCCTCGGTTAAAGCAGTACAACCCTCTTCACCGGTATTTATAAATATTTCACAGATGCCGTTCTCATCCGAATTCACAGTCACATAAAGTTTCCCGCAATTCCCTATTTTATATTTTTTGGTCATACCGTAGGTAACTTCAGGTCTCGGCCGGGGCCTTAATTTAGCTTTCTCTATTTCTTCTTCACTTTTTTCTTCTTCCGGAGGACTTTCTATTTTTTCCTTTATTTCTTTCTGGTCAGTATCCTTTTTTATTACTTCTTCCTCTCCCTTTTTCTCTCCTTCCACCTGAAGTACCTGAGCATTCCTGCTCTTATCTCTGAATATAGTTATACCTTTACAGTCTAACCTGTAAGCCAGCATATATACATCCTCTACATCCTGAACCGTAGCACTGTTAGGAAAATTAACCGTCTTTGAGACCGCATTATCTACAAATTTTTGAAAAGCAGCTTGAGTTCTTACATGCCATTTTGGAGATATCTCATGCGCTGTAACAAATATTCTCTTA
>CAZLCF010000439.1:0-1973 GCA_964557905.1 uncultured Rikenellaceae bacterium
AAAAGTCCGAGGGATGCAATAAAAATTGCAAGGATTGAAAAGATCACTGCCATCTGGGCATTCTGTTTTTCCTGGATATACATCTGCTCAAAATCCTCTTGAACAAAATAAAACTGTAACGGATCATTTGTTGTGAACTCTTTCCATTTATTTTCAATCTCACTTATCGTTTTTGAATAATTTTGTGCTGATAACCTTACAGACAAATATCCCCCAATAATTTCATCAGTTTTAAGGCAGAATATATACGGATCTATAGGATTACGAAGCGATTCAAAATTAAAATTCTTCACGACCCCGATTACCTGTAAATAATTTACTTTACCTGATTCCTGCGGCTGCATGAATCTTGTTTTTTCCAGGTCACTAATGCCAAAATCCTTAACAGCAGTTTCATTGATCAGGCAAGCTTGTTGATCAGTGGTAAATGATTCATTAAAGGATCTTCCTGACACAAGTGTCATACCATAGGTTTCCAGATAATCATAATCAATCAGGTTGGTCCGGATCAGGAAGGTTTCGTCTTTCCTTCCTTCTATCATATAACCATTATTACTATAGATACGGCCCGGAACACCGGCGGAACTGGTAATATTAATAACCCCTGGAATCTCCCTGACTGCATCTTTAAAGGATTTTATTTTCGTTCCCAGAGCTCCTGCCCTGTTTATTACAATTAGCTGCTCCTTATTGAATCCGAGATCTTTGTTCAGCATATATTTTATCTGCCTGTACATAACCATTGTACCGACAATCAACAAAATAGAAACAGCGAACTGAAAAACAACAAGTATTCTTCTGAGCCGGCCGTTTCGCATACTGTTTTTAATATTTCCCTTCAATACTTCATAAGGGTTAAAGGAAGAAAGATAAAAGGCAGGATAGCTTCCGGCAAGAAAGCCGACAACAATAGTAAAAAAGATTAAAACAGGTATGGCGTACCATTTAACAAATAGGTTCAGTGTCAGGCTTGTCTCCAGCAGATTATTAAAATATGGCAGAGATGCTTTTATGAGAATCAACGCAAAAATCAATGAGATAAATGATAGAATAAAAGATTCTGACAGGAATTGTGTTATAAGCATACTTCTTGTGGAACCTCCGATCTTTTTTATCCCGACTTCTTTTGCCCTTCGCGAAGCCTGAGCTGTTGAAAGGTTCATGAAATTAATTGCAGCTATCAATATAATGAGTATGGCTATGCTCCCGAATATCAATAGGTACTTGGGATCACTTGCTTCTTTAAACTCCTGCTGGATTGATGGATCAAGGTGGATATCGGCAAGATTCTGCAAATAATATCTGTATTTGTTTCCCTGTGCGATAAAATCAGTAAATGATATTCCCATAAGTTTCTGGGCTTCCGGTCCTACATATTTAATTAATAACTCAGGGATTTTCTCATCTACTGTAAGATAACTTGAATTTGGCTTTAATAGCAGGTAAGTGGTAAGGAAGTTGCTTAACCATATTGGATTATTTGAGTTTGGATTGGTCATGAATGAGGAGATGATATTAGCCTCAAAATGAGAATTTCCGGGGATATCAGCCATTACTCCGGCGATTGTATATCGTACTGTGTCTGATCCTATTCTAAGTGTTTTGTCTATTGGGTTCTCATCACCAAATATTCTTTTTGCAGTTGACTCTGACAGTACTAATTTGCGCGGGGCATTAAGAAGATTGTTGGGATCGCCTTTAAGTACAGGTATTGAAAAAAAATTAAAAAAGGAAGAATCTGCTTCAATCAAATGCTCTTCTGTAAAAGTCTGGTTATTATACTCTACTATAGTAGGCCCTCTCCCGCTCATTCTCAGAAAATATTCAATTTCAGGAAATTCCTTTAGCATCGTAGGGCCAATAACTGCTGAGGTTGAGGCTCCTGTAATTTCCTGACCTCCGATTTTGCCATTAAGGATCATCCTGAAAATCCTGTCTTTCTTAGTATTAAACTTATCATAACTTGCCTCATT
>CAZLCF010000440.1:0-1972 GCA_964557905.1 uncultured Rikenellaceae bacterium
CTACCATAAATGATCCCACAAATATATCAAAACGTATTTTAACAGGTAAAAAATTATTATCGTCCGAAAACCAGAAAGAGACATCTTCCTCAGTTTTAAAAAGCCTTCCCATTTCAGTTACAGGATTAAATTTATGACATTTTATCTTCCCTGCTCTGGTTTTTACTTCTTCAGTACCCATATACCTCATTTTGATGGGATACAACTCATCAGTGAACCAGGTCATGACAGTGATCATTTCTCCCTTTTTGATTTTACCAAGATCCGGAAAGATGCGGTTCCTGTACCAGTAAAAGCATGAAAGGATATCGTGGATACCCTGTGGTGTGATATGCACACCTGTAAGGTCGCTTGTAAGTATAGCAGAATCCTGCCTTGTCTTATGGTCGAATATCACCTCGTTGTATCTCCTGTATCTGCCCTCGCTGATATTTCTAACCGACAAGACAGGCAGCTCGGTTGTGGGATCCATATAACTTTCATAAATATCCAGAACCTTAAAAATGGCATCAGCGAGACCGATCGTTCTTCCTACCAGCACTGAATGCCATATTTCTTTTCCATCCAGTATTTCTTTTTTCAGCTCAAGCGATGCAACACCTCCTGTAACAACACCATAATGAACAATATATGAAATTCTTTCCCCGGGCTGGTACGAAGTTATCTGTCCCATGCCCTGAACCAGGAAAAGGGGGAAAATCCCGGAAATTAAAAACAGCTTCTTCATGGTATTTAAATCACAGGCAATTTACAGGCCAATTATTTTCCAAAGATATTTCTGACAGGTTTGGTAGTTAAGAAATCTTTGAGATAAAAAGGCTCAAAATATGCTACATTTTCATAACGGTGCTCTTTAAGAGAATCATATGCAGGTTTTTGCATAAATGAAGCGGATATTCTGAAATCTTCGTCAAAGAGAATATTATTACGTTTTATTACCTCCCTGCATTTGGCGCTACCGTCACCAAAGAAAAAGATCCTGGAGGATTCCGGGATATCAATAAAAGAATCTTTGTCCATGATCTCTGCCCTGATCCCTTTCACAGTATTTCCGGTGATGTCAAAAACAGAATAATATACCTCCATCCTGCGTGCATCAAGCAGGGGGCAAAATAGATCCGTTCCTGTTATCATTTTTACGGAAGAAATAAAACCATGGAACATTGAAAAGGTAGTATCCACGCCTATCAGGGGTATTGAAGCCGCGTAAGCTATCCCTTTTGCTACTGAAACTCCGATCCTGAGTCCTGTATATGATCCCGGTCCTTTGCTTACGGCAACGGCTTCAAGATCTGTCATCCTGGTTCCTGATTCTTTCAACAGCTCATCAATAAACACTGTCAGCACTGAGGCATGCGATCTGCCTTCGTCGCTTTCTTTCAATGAGACCACCCCGCTGCTGTCGCACAATGCAACAGAGCAAAGAGAAGTCGCGGTTTCAAGGCAAATTATCATTTTTCTTCAACAGAATACCTTCTGCCTATTTCTCTTTGTACAGGTTTTCTTTTTTAACAATTTCAATCAGGGTACTGTCTGATAATTTCTTGCTGATAGCGCTGAAAGGCGCTGAAATGACCCGTGCACTGTCCTCAACACCTGATTTTATTTCAATGTAATTGTTATCCTGGATCCCGGTCTTAACATCCTTCGCAAGTGCATATTCTCCGTCAGTAACAAAGACGAGGGTACGGATCTCTTCGTCGGCAGCAGTGGAAGTAACCTTTGTTGTATCGGTACGGGTCGTTACCGACTGGATTGGTACAGTGATTATTCCGGCTTTTGATTCGGTTTGAATATCAACGGTTGTTGACATGCCCGGCCGGAAGGGATTATTCCCGTCTGATACCATTTTTTCATATGATTGGGGAAGAACAAGGATCTTGACATCAAAATTGGTAACCTGGTCAGCCGACACTCCCGTTGTTTTGGCAGAGTTTGCGATTTCAGTAACAATCCCCTTGAATTTTTCATC
>CAZLCF010000441.1:0-1969 GCA_964557905.1 uncultured Rikenellaceae bacterium
ATGTTTCCTTCTATGAATCCAGGTTTCAAACTATATCACTTAAATCATGCCATCTCGATCATTATTTTGATCTGAGACTGGCAAAAGCCAAGCTCCTGGATATTTCAGATACTATCGTGCGTGATATTGTTGACCTTGAACCTTATGATTTTCCGGTTGATATAAAGATACTTGATATATCAGGAATGCGCCTGGTAGGCAAACTATATATCGACTGGGAGCAAAATAAATGCAAAGAGGTCATTATCAGGCAGGAAGAAACGACACTTAAGCAGAAAGCAGAACAATTCAGGATACTTAAGGAAAATTTCAGCAGTACCGGCAAATACTCCGACGAAGATGAAGCCTATGTAATGTTTAAACGATATGAAGCAAAGTCCTGGCTCACAAAACAAAAGGAAAAAGGAGGCTTTAGAACAATCATAAGCTATGTTCCTCATGGATTCAAGTGGCTTGTTTTTGATGCAATGGGGCTATACGCAACAAATCCCGCGAGAGTTCTTATTTCGATGGCTGCAGGATACCTCCTGTTCAGCGTTATTTATACTCTAATGATCGTATTTACAAATGCAGATGTTGTATCCTCCACATCCGACCAGTTGGGAGTTGTTGCACGTTCATTTTACCACAGTGCAATAACTTTCTTTACTATAGGTTATGGTGACCATTATCCTCATGGAGCTGCCAGGATTGTTTCAGCCATTGAAGGATTTATGGGTGTGTTCCTGATGTCTTACTTTACTGTTGCTTTTGTAAGAAAAGTTCTGAGATAGACATTATTTTTCCATCTCTCGCTTCAGTGCAGCCATTTTTATTGCCGTGACGGCAGCTTCATCACCCTTGTTCCCGTGTTTTCCGCCGGCTCTGTCAGCAGCCTGCTGATGAGTGTCAGTGGTAAGAACTCCGAAAACGAAAGGTATTTTGTAATTGAGATTGAGCTGAGTTACGCCCTGGATTACTCCCTGGCAGATATAGGTGAAATGAGGAGTCTCACCCCTGATGACGCACCCGAGGCAGATGACAGCATCAGGTTCATTATTTTCAGCAAGAAGCCTGGCGCCGGATGTCAGCTCAAAACTTCCGGGGACATGTTTTACAATTATACTTTCTGCTTTTGCTCCGTGTTTTCTGAGGGTCTTTTCGGCACCATCCAGCAACGCCCATGTAATATCCCTGTTCCAGTCCGAAACAACTATCCCGAACCTCATTTTTCCGGCATCGGGAATGCTCTGCGGGTCATATTCGGATAAGTTGGCTGTGCCCATTCTACTTCATAAGAAGCTTAACACGTGCTATATATTTTTCGATTGAGGATCCTTCAGTGCTTTCAGGATACTCCTCCTTTATTCTTTCATATATCTTAAGAGCTTCGTCGTTTTTCCCGTTAAGCTCGTAAAGCTCACCAGCCTTCATAAGAAATAAGGGAGTGTTAAAAGCATTGTCTCCAAATTCAGCGGCTTCCAGATACTTTGCAATACCCTTGTCAGTCTCACCCAGTTCAACCAGGGCATCACCTGCGGCGCCAATGGCAAGAGAACCCAGCACTTTATCCTTTTTTGAGTATTTTTCAAGAAGATCTATCGCATCCTGATACTGACCAAGGTGAAGAAAGCAAATACCGGCGCTGTACCGGGCAAGATTACCCGATTTTGTGAATTTGTAATCATCGGCTATATCGAGGAATCCCAGATAGTTGCCGTCACCATACAAAGCCAGATTAAGTGAATCCATTTCAAGATATCTTTCAGCCTGGTACATCTGCGACTGGGCTTCATCATTCCTGTTGTTCAGGTATATCTTGCCCAGCCAGCCCAATCCGACGAGCACAACCACAGCACCAAGTACATATAGTAATAATTTGTAATTCTGTTCAAGGAACTGCTCGGTTTTTGTCAGGGTTTCCTCAACATTCTTAAGCCCTTGCGGATTTTCTCCTTTATTCTTTGCCATATCAGTAATAAAAAATTGA
>CAZLCF010000442.1:0-1958 GCA_964557905.1 uncultured Rikenellaceae bacterium
GCAACCTTCACACAGCGGGCAGTGGCTGTTGTGTCGGCAATTGAAAACTATATGAACGATTTCTGTGTTGGGAAAGATGTCGATAACATTGAGGATATGTGGCAGTCGTTTTATGTCAGTTCATACTGGCGCAACGGTCCGGTCCTTAACAATGCTTTAAGCGGATTAGACGAGGCATTATGGGATATTAAAGGCAAACGTGCCAATATGCCTGTATATCAGCTTCTTGGCGGAAAATCAAGATTTGCTGTTTCAGTATATGCTCATGCCAGCGGAAGAAGTATTGAGGAGGTTATAGCTAATGTAAAACAGTTTATGGAGAGAGGATTTAAATATATCCGGATCCAGCTGGGAGGCTATGGAGGAGTCGGGGCCGGTTCTTCAACACCCGATTTTAAGACTGCCGGATTTGGCATCGAGAGAGATAATTATATGGACGAATATGCCTATATCACTTCGGTTCCAAAGCTTTTTGAAGCAGTCCGTAAATCATGCGGGGAAAAAGTTGAACTGTTGCATGATATCCATGAACGGTCTCAGCCGATGGATGTAATAAATATGTGCAGAAGAGTCGAAGAATACCGTCCTTTCTTTATTGAAGATCCTCTTTCACCGGAAAATACACACTGGTGGAAACAATTGCGCGAGAGTACATCCGTACCATTTGCCATGGGTGAACTCTTCAACAACATCAATGAATTTGTTGAACCCATGGTTAATCATTATTTTGATTATATCCGTGTACATATCTCACAGATCGGCGGAATTACTCCTGCAATGAAAATAGCCAGGCTGGGAGAATGGTTCAACGTAAAAACGGCATGGCATGGGCCCGGGGATGTTTCTCCCGTCGGACATGCTGCAAACGCTCATATCGATCTCGCAATATGGAACTTTGGCATCCAGGAGGGTGGCTACAACTTCTCTGAAAAAGAACAGGCTGTCTTTTCAGGTTGCCCGGTTTTCAAGGACGGTTATATCTATGTAAATGAAGCCCCCGGACTGGGAGTTGATATCAATGAAAAAGAAGCTGCCAAATACCCGATAGGTACAAGGTCAAACTGGACTGTAAGAAAGAATGATGGTACAATAATAAGACCTTAACAGAATTCAAAAAGCAAAATGCAAAATTAAAATTTGCCCCCATTACGCGGAATTTCGTCGTATTGCTCCTAAAAATCCGCAATCCGCAATTCGCAATCCGAAATCCTACCTCTCCAGGTTCTGAACTGTAAAGAAAGTGTCATCAACCTTTACCTGGTCATCAATATTGCTGAAGATTATTTCCGATTTTCTGTTTGTAACAAGGTTGCTTGCGATCATTTCCTGGATCATGTACTTTCCGTCAGTCATGGGATGAATACTCTTGATTTCGATTGTTTTAAACAGTTCACCATCAAAATTAAAGAACTCCATCTTCTTCACCTGGTACTTGTCCATGCTGATATAACTGATCTTTTTCGAATAGCCGTATTCATCAGCTTTATCTTCATCAACCGGAATACTTTCTATTATCCACTGGTTGTTTGTCCCTGAATTAAGGGTATGCCTGCTTACAAAGTCGGAGAGGGCAGGCGAGCTCATATCCGCATTGGAGAATTCAGAGCTCATAAAGCTTTTACCTTTTTCGGAAGAGACTATCCGGCGTGTCTTTTTCAGTGCAGGAAGGTAAATCCACATTTCATCAGCAATGTTCTTATTATCTACAACCAGCATTGCCGTGCCTCTGACATCTGCAGGTTCGATGAACTTTATGAACCTCTTTTCAAGCCCGTCTGGGAAGCTCTTTGTTGTCATTGCGATGGTCCTGTTCCGGGATGCCCCGTTTTTCTCTGTTATCGAGAGGTTTATCGTGGCGCTCATTGAACCTATAAGGCTCAGATCACGGCTTTTATTCATTATCTGCCCTGCGTCCGGCTGCTGAGCCGATACCTGCAAAAGCGGCAGAATCAATACCA
>CAZLCF010000443.1:0-1949 GCA_964557905.1 uncultured Rikenellaceae bacterium
CAATCTGGACTGTTATCTTATCAGTAACATCATAACCATTTTCCTTGCGGATATTCTGGATCCGGTTCACAAACTCCCTGGCAATGCCTTCATAACGAAGCTCATCCGTGACAGTGATGTCCAGGGCAACTGTAAGCCTGCCCTCATTGGCAACCTGCCAGCCCGGGATGTCCTCTGAAATGATCTCAACATCTTCAGGGGCAAGTATTATCTGCTGTCCGTTAATACTGAATGTATGCGATCCGTTAGCCTCAAATAATGCTATATCCTGTTGAGACATTCCTGAAACAGCATTGCTTATTTCCTTCATAAGCTTACCATATCTCGGGCCGAGTGTTTTGAAATTGGGTTTGATCTTTTTGACAAGAATGGCTGCCGTATCATCAATATATTCAACCTCCTTGACATTCACCTCTGTAAGTACCAGATCCTTAACGGCTTCAAATTTCTTTTTGAAGGTTTTATCGGGAAGGGGAACCATTATCTTGGCCAGCGGTTGCCGCACCTTGATGCCTACTTTTCTCCTTAATCCGAGGATCATTGAAGATATCTTTTGTGCAATATCCATTCTCTCCTCAAGATCCTTATCAATCAGGCTCTCATCATACTTAGGGAACATGGTCAGATGTACTGATTCTTCCTTATTTTTACCGGTTGTCATGTTCAGGTCGCGGAAGAGCAGATCCATATAGAACGGGGCGATCGGAGCAGCCAGCCTGCTTACTGTCTCCAGACAGGTGAAGAGAGTCTGGTATGCAGCGATCTTGTCCTGGTCATAATCGCCGCCCCAGTAGCGTTTCCTGTTAAGCCTTACATACCAGTTGCTGAGGTTTTCAGTGACAAAGTCCTGGATCGCACGTCCTGCCCGTGTAAGGTCGTAATCCTCATAACACTTCCCTACTTCCTTTACAAGGGAGTTAAGAAGTGAGATGATCCATTGGTCAATTTCCGGCCGGTTATTCAGCGGAATATCTTTTTCAGCATATCTGAAATTATCAACATTTGCATAAAGGGCGAAAAAGGAATAGGTATTGTATAATGTACCGAAGAATTTACGCCTGACCTCATCAATTCCTGCAATATCAAACTTCAGGTTATCCCAGGGTTGTGAATTGGTCAGCATATACCAGCGCAGAGGGTCAGAACCGTATTCCTTAATTGTGCTGAAAGGATCAACGGCATTTCCCAGACGCTTTGACATTTTATTCCCGTTTTTATCGAGGACCAGCCCGTTTGATATGATATTCCTGAATGCAACGGAATCGGAGGTCATGGCGGCTATTGCATGGAGCGTGAAGAACCATCCTCTTGTCTGGTCGACACCCTCGGCAATAAAATCTGCCGGGAACATATTGCTGAAATTCTCATTATTCTCAAAAGGATAATGAGCCTGAGCATAAGGCATTGCGCCAGAATCGAACCATCCGTCAATGAGATCAGGCTCCCGGAACATCTTTTTGCCTGACGGGCTTACAAGGATTATTTCATCAACAAACGGACGGTGAAGGTCAAACTTCTCGTAGTTCTCCTGCGAATTATCGCCAATCGTGAATTTCTCAAGCGGATTCTTCTTCATATATCCCGCTTTAATGGATTTTTCAATTTCAGCTTTCAGCATTGCAGCCGAACCGATACACATCTCTTCCTTCCTGTCTTCGGTAATCCATATAGGCAGGGGAGTTCCCCAGAAGCGTGTCCTGGAGAGGTTCCAGTCCACCAGATTTTCAAGCCATTTACCGAATCTGCCTGTTCCTGTTGAAGCGGGTTTCCAGTTTATGGTATTATTCAGTTCGATCATTCTTTCGCGGAAGTCTGTTGTGCGTATAAACCACGCGTCAAGCGGATAATAAAGCACCGGTTTGTCGGTACGCCAGCAGTGAGGATAGCTGTGTACTTGTTTTTCGATCCTGAATACTTTGCCGCTCTGTTTCAGCATTACTGCAATGTCA
>CAZLCF010000444.1:0-1946 GCA_964557905.1 uncultured Rikenellaceae bacterium
ACGGCCTTGCGATAACTATCACCATGATAATGACCACCTTATTATTGTCATATTACCTTTATCAAAAAGGTATTGATCAAAAACTTGCCATTTTATTAATGGTAGTCTTTCTTATTATTGAAGGGAGTTTTCTTATTGCAAACCTGCATAAATTCAAATATGGAGGATGGTTTACACTTCTGCTCGGGACAATCTATTCTCTCATCATGTATGGCTGGTACTTTGGAAGGAAAATTAAAAACCGTCATATTACTTTTATAGATCTTGAAGACTATTATGAGTTATTTAAGGATCTGAAAGGGGATAAAAGCGTACCGAAATTTGCCACTAATCTTGTTTATATAATAAAGGCAAACAGGCAGGACCAGGTGGAGTCAAAAGTCATATATTCAATCTTTAAGAAACTACCTAAGAGAGCTGATACATACTGGCTTTTGCATGTCGACAAGGTGGATGATCCAAATCGTTTTGAATATAAAGTCAACCATATAATACCAGGCGTTCTTATCAGGATCGATTTTCACCTGGGATTCAAAGTTGATCCGAAAATAAATCTGTATTTCAGGGAGGTTCTGGAAGATATGGAGAAATCGGGTGAGATAAAGCTCGAAAGCAGTTATAATTCATTAAGAAAACATGGCTTTCCTGCTGATTTCAAGTTTGTACTTATCGACAGAATATTGATTCGCGATTTTAAGCTCACTAACAGAGAAAACTTCATTCTTGCCATCCGTGGTCTCATAAGGAACCTCAGTATACCTGAAGAAAAAGCTCTCCGTCTCGATACAACCAGGACTATAGTTGAGAAGGTCCCTATTATAATTGACCGGCCTGTGATTAAAAGGATTGAGCAGATCTGAAGGTTTGAAACTATTCAGCGCCTGTTATTAATACTCATCAGGCAATTCTTTTAATTGTGCAAGAGTAAATACTGGTCCATCCTTACAAATATAAACTTTACCGACATTACATCGGCCGCATTTACCAAAACCACATTTCATACGGTTTTCCAGTGTTGTATAAATATTTTCATCTGAGAAACCAAGTTTGGTGAGTACAGGAAAAGTATATTTTATCATTACAGGAGGTCCGCAAACTATTGCTATTGTTTCCTTCGATGAAGGGGCAATCTTTTCGACTATTGTGGGAACAAAACCAATCTCACCTTTCCAATCGGGTGATTCGCCACCGGGATCAACCGTGGTTATAAGTTTAACATCCTTACGTCTCTCCCAATCCTGCAATTCGTGCTTGTAAACCAGATCTTTAACTGTCCGGGCACCATAAATAATTGTTACGTCTTTGAAATTGTCCCTCAGGTCCAATGCATTCCATATAACGCAACGCATAGGAGGCAAAGCTATTCCACCTGCAATAAAGAGGAGGTTTTTCCCTTTCCACTTATCGATGGGGAAAACATTACCATAAGGACCACGGAAACCTATTATACTGCCCTCCTCACAACCCGAAAGTGCATAAGTGACCTTACCTGTTTGACGGAAGGTGCATTCAATATATCCTTTACGTGTTGGTGATGAAGCGATGCAGAATGTAGATTCGCCCACTCCATAAACTGAATATTCACCAAACTGACCGGCTTTGAAGGTGAACCTGTTCTGATCTTCCTCATTAATGAATTTCAGCATAAATGTTTTTACACCCGGCGCCTCAAAAGTGACCTTCTCAATCCTCATGAGGTATGGCATATATAAATTATCCATCATACAGCGGCCTCCTGAATTGAAATTAAATGTTCGAGAATATTCATGTCAGCAGGGCATGCCCTGGAACAGCGGCCACAGCCTGTACATCCATAGACAGATAATCTGTCGGGCATATATGAAAATTTGTGCATGATGCGCTGTCTCCAGCGCTGTGACTGCACTTCCCGTGGATTATGTCCTGAAGTATGAAGTGTAAAAAGTGAAAATCCGCATGAATCCCAG
>CAZLCF010000445.1:0-1933 GCA_964557905.1 uncultured Rikenellaceae bacterium
AACTGACTACTCTGCTTGTATTCCTGTTGTTCGCAGGTTTACAGGTTGCTTTTGCACAACGGACAGTTACCGGTAGAGTAACTAAAGCGGCAGATGACACCCCGCTTGCGGGTGTTACTGTGGTGGTTATAGGAACTCCTGCCGGTACAATTACGGATGCCGAGGGAAGATTTTCTATCCAGGTACCGAACAATGATGCAGTTTTGCAATTCTCATTTATTGGTTTTACTTCAAAGGATGTAACGGTTGGCACACAAACAACTGTGGATGTTACCCTTGAAGAGACCGTGTTACAGATGGGAGAAGTCGTTGTAACAGCGCTTGGTATAAAACGGGAAGCAAAAAGCCTTGGCTATGCCGCCACTACTGTGAACACGCTGCAAGTCACGGAAAACACTAATATGAACATGGGAAATGCCTTGATGGGGAAAGTTGCAGGACTGAATGTATCAGTTCCAAATACAGGCCCCGGAGGTTCATCAAAGCTGAGGATCCGCGGACAGTCATCATTCGGAGGCTATAACGAACCTTTGGTTGTCGTAAACGGAGTACCGATAAATAACAGTTCTTCTTTTACCGGAATCGGTGGTGATTATGGGGATGGCCTGCAGAGTATCAATCCTGATGATGTTGAATCCATAACAGTTCTGAAAGGAGCTTCTGCTGCCGCTCTTTACGGCTACCGCGCAAAAGACGGGGTTATAATTATGACCACAAAGGCTGGAGCCGGAAGAAAGGGACTTGGAGTAGAATTGACTTCAGGTATAGTTTTCGACAAGGCGATTGACTTTACGGATTTCCAGTATGAATATGGACAGGGTCAATTTGTGGATCCAGATGGATCTGGTCCACTTCCAGCCGCAGGTACACGTGCTGCAACTGTGGCTGACGCCAGTAACACTTCGAGCATATGTTTCGGTGATAAAATGGATGGATCGCTGGTATGGTGTTATGACGGCCTGCAGCATCCATATTCACCAGTTAAAAACCGCTTAGGATTCTATGAAACAGGCATTACTTTAAACAACACTGTGGCATTTTCCGGAGGAAATGAAAACGGTTCCTTCCATTTATCAGTCGCAGATAATAATGCTAAGGCCATCACTCCGAATTCTAAATTCGATAAAAAAATCATTGATTTCGGCGTTATTTATAAATTCGGAAAACTTACCCTCCAGTCAAATGCCAACTATTCAATCGAATATAACCAGAATCCTCCGGGAAGCACCCAGGGTCTTGGTATTGCCAATACTGTCTACACGACTGCAGTAAGCGATGACCTGAGATGGGTGAAAGACCTTTACATAGATCCGGTAACCGGCAACGAGTACACGATAACAAATATGGCCTACCGTACAAATCCCTACTGGGCTGCCTTTAAACGTTTTGAAAACCGTACGCGAAACCGTATTTTTGGCAACATACTTTTAAGATACGATTTCTTCCCGTGGCTCTATTTGCAGGGGCGTGTAGGACAGGACTACTTTATATCTGATTCTGAATCCAACACTCCCACGGGGACGGCGTACCTTTCGGCCGCACCGGCAGGACAATTTAACGGAGATTATTATATCGGTAAATCAAGTTTCAGGGAAATAAACCTTGACTTCCTTATCGGCGTTAATAAAAAATTCGGACCTATCGGGATCGATGCGCAATTTGGCGGAAATTCGATGGATAATTTATCCCAGTCAGTAAGTACTTCCGTTACCAACTTTTATATCCGCGATCTTTATACTATTTCAAATGGTGTGACAAAAACTCCAAACCAGAGTTTTTCGGAAAAGAAAGTCAATTCATTATACGGAACTATAAATCTCTCCTATAATGATTACCTTTTCATTAACGTAACAGGACGTAACGACTGGTTCTCCACATTGAATCCAAAATCAAACAATTATTTATATCCTTCGGTTAGCGGAAGCTTCCTGTT
>CAZLCF010000446.1:0-1925 GCA_964557905.1 uncultured Rikenellaceae bacterium
TCTCAACAAAAAAAATTGAAGAGCTGTTTATTAAGCTGAAAGAAAAATATACTGTAATTCTGGTAACCCATACTCTCAGGCAGGCAAGACGTATTGCTGATTATATCGTTTTTATGTACCTGGGAAAAGTAATTGAAGCGGGCCCAACGGTAGAATTCTTTAACAATCCCAGGAAACAGATAACAAGAGATTATTTATCAGGTAGTTTTAGTTAATATATACTAATTCGGAATGAACATAAAAGAGTTAAAAGAACAACTTGAAAATAAACCAGTTGCAGATCAGTTAAAGCTGATTGCTTTAACATTTCCGGCTAAGGCTATTTTCACTACAAGTTTCGGAATTGAAGACCAGGTTCTGACACATATCATTTTTGTGAATGATATACCTATTATAGTTGCAACTCTTGATACAGGAAGGTTATTCCAAGAAACTTACAAGGTTTTTAATGAGACCTTTAAAGAATACAAGAAAGAAATAAGTGTTTATTTTCCTGATCATGAGGCAGTCGAAAGTATGGTTACTCAGAAAGGACCCTATAGCTTCTATTATTCAAAGGAAAACAGAAAGGAATGCTGCCGGATTCGGAAAGTTGTCCAGCTAAACAGAGCACTCGAAGGCATGAAGATCTGGATTTCGGGGATAAGGGCCGACCAATCCGACAGCAGAAGTCAAATGGATTGGCTGGAATACGATGAGGATAGAAAGTTAATTAAAATATATCCCATTTTCAACTGGTCTTTCGATGAGGTGAGAGAATTTACGAGGCAAAATATGGTTCCATATAACATACTCCATGACAGAGGATTTGTAAGCATAGGCTGTGAACCGTGCACCAGGGCAATTGAAACTGGTGAGGATTTCCGTGCAGGCAGATGGTGGTGGGAGAATGGCAGCAGTAAGGAGTGCGGATTGCACGTAAAATAAGACAAAAGATAAAAGTAAATAGATAAAAGAATAATCGCATGAAAATAAATGATGAGCACCTCAAAGAGCTGGAGGATGAGGCTATATTTGTGATGAGAGAGGTAGCCGCTCAGTTTGAGAAAAAGGTGATATTATTCTCCGGAGGCAAAGATTCAATAGTTCTTGTACATCTTGCTAAAAAAGCTTTCTGGCCGGCAAAAATGCCCTTTAGCCTGATGCATATTGACACCGGTCATAACTTCGAAGAGACATTGGTTTTCAGGGACGACCTGGCAAAGGAGCTTGGAGTTGAGCTGATAGTCAAGCTGGTACAGGATTCTATTGACCAGGGAAAAGTAAAGGAGGAAACCGGAATAAATGCCAGCAGGAACAAGGCACAATCTGTCACCCTTCTGGATGCCATTGAAGAATTGAAGATAGATGTTGCTATTGGAGGCGGCCGCCGCGATGAGGAAAAAGCAAGAGCCAAGGAGAGGTTTTTCTCACACAGAAATGAGTTCGGACAATGGGATCCTAAGAACCAGAGGCCTGAACTGTGGAACATCTTCAATGGTCATAAGAATATGGGAGAACATTTCAGGGTTTTTCCGATAAGCAACTGGACTGAGCTGGATGTTTGGCAATATATCCTGAAGGAAAAAATCAGATTACCTGAACTTTATTATACACATCGCCGCAAGATATTTGAACGGAACGGAGTATATCTTGCCTGGGCACCTTTTATGCAAACCAAGCCAAATGAAAAGGTCTTTGAGGCTGATGTACGATGCAGGACTATTGGAGATATAACCTGTACGGGCGTTACTTTATCAAAGGCAGAATCGTTGGAGGAAATTGTTACTGAAATAGCTGCAACGCGAGTTACGGAAAGAGGCGGACGATATGATGATAAGAGATCGGAAGCAGCGATGGAGGACAGAAAAAAGGAGGGATATTTTTAATGTTTTTGACAGAGGGTAATGTTTTGATTATAATTTAAAAAGGTTGAAAGTAAACGG
>CAZLCF010000447.1:0-1919 GCA_964557905.1 uncultured Rikenellaceae bacterium
AGACTGTAATGAAAGTACACAACCAGCTAACGGCTGTGGAAAACGACATTGCCACTCCTCTTATCCTGTTCGGGTAAATTTCTGAAATAACCACCCACATGACAGGGGCAAAGGAAGCAGCAAAAAATGCTATATAAACAAGTAAGGCAACCAGGACAGCTATTCCGTTTTGCACCGGTTTTGCAAATTCAAAAAACAAATAGGCTAAAGAAATACTCATCCCAAGTGCTCCCCATATCAGCAATGCTTTCCGGCCTTTTTTATCTATAAGCCAGAGAGCCACTATCGTCATAAGAAAATTCACTAATCCCACAACAATAGATTGGAATAATGAATTATCTGTTGCTGAACCTGCTGACTGAAATATGTTTGGAGCAAACATAATGACAGCATTTATCCCGGTAATTTGTTGAAAAGCAGCCAATAATGTCCCAATCAATACAATTTTCCCGGTTTTATCTTTGAAAATATCTTTTAAACTTATTTTACTTTCACTTCTTTCAACTAATATTATTTTCTCCATTTCAGGCAGTTCATCATCTATTAATTTCTGACCGCCAATTCTTCTCATTACATTTATCGCATCGTCTTCCCTCTTCACAGACAGAAGCCATCTTGGGCTTTCAGGTAAAGATGTGATAAGGAATACCAGGTAACCTACTCCGAATACAGATGGAACTGCAAGCATATAGCGCCAGCTGTTTTCGCCTAATCCAAACATTATATAATCTATCACGTAAGCAAGTAAAATACCAAATGTAATGGCAAATTGATTCATTGAAACCAGTCTTCCTCGATTATAAGCTGGTGATACTTCAGAAATGTACATAGGACCAACTACCGATGTCATTCCAACAACCAATCCGGAAAGCAAACGGAAAGTAATCAATAAGACGGTTGAACTTGCTAATGCACAACCAAGTGCAGAGATTATATACAATACTGCTGTGATTATCATTACTTTTTTTCTTCCGTACTTTTCCGTGAAATTTCCGGTAATCAGAGCTCCGATCATACAACCGATAGTCAATAGAGCTGCAACAGTTCCTAATCCGCTGTCACTTAGATTGAACTCATTTTTTATCATATCAACAGCTCCTGAGATTCCCGCCATATTCAGACCGAAAAGCAAGCCCCCGTTAATAGCAACAAACACTATCCAATACAAGTATCTTTTATTCATTAACTCATTTATTTATATTATCAGCAGTGTTTAAAACCTTATACTATTTTAAATTATTCGATTCAGTTATTTCGTGAATTTCACTTAGGCTGTAATCTGGTGTCCCTCCTGCTTTTGTAGCAACAAGCGCACCTGTTGCGCAGGCGAACTCCAACGATTTATACAACGGTTCTCCGGCCAGATAATTGGCAAGGAATCCTGCTAAAAAAGCATCTCCTGATCCAACTGTATCTTTGACGTTAACTTTATAACCAGGATGTTCAAAAATTCCTCCCTGGTTATAAATAAAAGCTCCATTTGCTCCACGTGTAACACATATTATTTCACAATGATATTTTTCTGAAAACCATTGCGCTAGTTCTTTTTCGCCATAATCCTTACCATACCACCCTGCAATAACTTTAATCTCATCATTATTCAATTTTGCTATGCAGGCACTTTCGAGAAGCTTTTCTACAACCTCTTTATTATAATAAGGTGCTCTAAGATTTACGTCGATAAGCTTCAGGCAACCATTACTTTTAAGAATGCTTAAAATCGTTCTTCTTGTAACAGTGTGTCTCGAAGCCAATGTACCATATATGATAACATCAGCTTCGTTTGCAGCATTTTTTAATCCTTCTGAAAATTTGATTCTGTCCCAGGCAACATTGTCCACAATTTTAAATCTCACATTATTAACGTCAGATCCCAGATGTACTTCTACCGTACTGGTGGGAAACTTATCGTCAACCTG
>CAZLCF010000448.1:0-1917 GCA_964557905.1 uncultured Rikenellaceae bacterium
AAGCCCTTGCGGATTTTCTCCTTTATTCTTTGCCATATCAGTAATAAAAAATTGATTTTGATTTTTCCACCGCAAAAGTAATTTTTTTCAACTTATTTAAAAACAATTACCTGAAAAAAAGGGATATATTATCAATATCGATCAAGAAATTGATTATCAGTTAAATATATTTTCTGATTTTTTCACCATATCTTTTCTTAATTTTGTAACGATAAATTGTACTAACCGTTGAACCATTGAACCGTTAAACCCTTGAACCGTTAAACCCTTGAACCGTTAAACCCTTGAACCGTTGAACCGTTGAACCGTTGAACCGTTGAACCCTTCCTTATGTATCTTAAAAAGCTTTCATTAACAAACTTCAAAAACTACGACCAGGCTGAACTTGCATTCTCGCCTAAGATAAACTGTATTGTCGGCAATAACGGGGTTGGAAAGACGAATATTCTTGATGCCATTCACTATCTGTCGCTTACCAAGAGTTTTTTCAATAATATCGACAGTATAAGCATCCGTCATGGGGAAGACTATTTCATCATCAACGGCACTTTTGTAAGGGAAGGAGAGGAGGACCAGATATATTGCGCATTTCAGAAACAGAAGCCGAAGGTATTGAAGAAAAATGGTAAAGAGTACCAGAAGCTTTCAGATCATGTCGGCAAATACCCAGTTGTGATGATCTCTCCGGCCGATAATGCACTGGTCTCAGAGGGAAGCGAAGAAAGGCGAAGATTCCTGAATAAGATCATCAGCCAGTATAATGCCGAATACCTCGATTCAGTGCTTAAGTACAGCAAAGCTCTTCAGCAGAGGAACAGGCTGCTCAAGGACTTCAAATCGACAGGTAGATTCGAAAGCGATGCACTCTCAATGTGGGATTCGCAACTGGTGAAGTACGGGACATATGTTTTCAGGGAAAGAGATACGCTGGTAAACGAACTGATCCCGGTTTTCCAGGAACGCTATTCCATGATATCCAACGAAAAGGAGAGGGTTAAGCTCTCATACCGGTCTCCCTTGTCGGAAGGTGATTTTAGCGAAGCCTTGATAAATTCGATCAGCAAGGACCGCTTCCTGGAATATACCACAGTGGGCATTCATAAAGATGACCTGCTTTTTAACATGAACGAACATTCAGTGAAATCGCTTGGTTCACAGGGACAGCAGAAATCCTTCCTTGTGGCCCTTAAGCTCGCAAAATTTGATTATATAAAACGTAAATCAGGCTATTCACCCATTCTCCTGCTTGATGACATTTTTGATAAATTTGATGCTGAGCGCGTTGAACAGATAATAAGGCTTGTCGGCAATCAAAGGTTCGGGCAGATATTCATCACTGATACACATCAGAACCGACTGCACGAAATACTTTCATCACATAAAACCGACTACAGGCTTTTCAGGATAAATAATAATGCTGTTGAAGAGATAATAGAAAACGGGAAATCCGGAAAATGAGACGCAGCAAGACCATATCACTGGCTGAAGCCATGAAGGATTACATCAAAGAAATGAACCTCGAGGGAAAGCTGAATGAGATCGGCATCATTAACTCATGGGAAGAGACTGTGGGAAGGGCAATTGCATCGAGGACATCAAAGATATATATTAAGGATCAGGTTCTGTATGTCCATCTCAATTCATCGGTTGTAAGGAATGAACTGCTCATGCTCAGGCAGGTATTAAAGGAAAAGCTTAACGAAAAGGCCGGAACAGAAGTAATCAAAGATATAGTTTTGAAATAACCATCATAAGAACCCTCCAACCCCCCTGAAGGGGGGCTATAAACCCATTATCAAACAATTTTTCAAAGGTAAATTGAGTGTATGCAAGAGATTCCTCATTCATCCTTCTTTGTCGGATTCATTCGGAATGACATTGCATTATTTAGTGGATGGGGAAGAAGTGGCGATTCGT
>CAZLCF010000449.1:0-1912 GCA_964557905.1 uncultured Rikenellaceae bacterium
TTCAGGATGTTTCTCACCTGTGAAGTGGACTGCTTCGATTGTTCTGCCAGGTTTTTGATCTCCTGTGCAACCACGGCAAAACCCTTGCCTTGTTCACCGGCTTTGGCAGCTTCGATGGCTGCATTGACTGCAAGTAAATTGGACTGGTCGGCAATGTCGGTCACAGAGGCGATGATGCCCCCGATGGATTGGCTTTGTTCACTCAGACGAACGACTGTCTGCGCGATTGAATCCATTTGTTCCCGGATTCGATTCATGACATTCACAGTCTCTTCCACGGCTTTTTGTCCATCATGGGATACCTGTGCCAGCTTCTGAGCATTGTCGGCGACGTTTTTCGCTTTTTGTGCAGATAGTTTTGCAGCCTGTTGTACCTCCTCCACCGTAGTGGTAGTTTCGCTGATGGCAGTGGCAGTTTCAGCCGTTCCTGAAGCCACCTGGGTAGTGGCTGCCAATATCTCGCTTGCCGAGGAACCGAGCAAGTTGACTCCTTCCATAATATCTTTCATGATACGACGCAGATTATTTAACATCTGCAAAAAAGCATTTCCCAGAATATCTTTCTCTGATTGTGGAGCAATAGACCCTGTAATATCTCCTGAAGCAATTTTTTGAGCAGCATTTGCCATTCTTTTAAGTGCTTCTATCATACTACTAAAATTTTGTAAAAGAATTCCGACCTCATCTTTTCTTTCAACTACAGGCAGTTCAACATCCAAATCTCCCTCACCTATACGTGTAGCTATTTTTGTAATCTCATTGAGCGGTCCGGAGATGTTACGGACAATAAGGAACCCAATAATTATTATCAATATTATACTAAAAGAGGATCCATAAATAATTATGGATTTTGTCATCCGGATGTCACCATTCATAGTGTTTCCCCGGGTTTTTAGCAAATCATTTTCAACCTGTTGAATCTCCTGTACAGCAATCCGTATGTCATCCATAACTTTTTTACCCTGATCGGTAGTGACAGCCTCTAAAGCAGCATTGAATCCCTTTTGCTTTCGCAGGTCAACTATTTGGTTAACTGTTGTAAGTTTTTCGACTATCAATAACTTAACGTTAGCAATCCGCTGTTGCTGAAGTGGATTGGTTTTAGTCAATTCTATTCCGGCATCTATTTTTTGCATTAAACTCTTTTCTGCCAGATTTAACGGTTCGAGATATTTTTCATCTCCCGTAATGACGTAACCACGTTCACCCGTTTCAGCATCTTTCAGTAATGAGAACACTTGTTCCTGATTTTCCATCACTTCATAAGTATGTGTGTTCAAGCCAATACTCGTTTTAAGTTTATTTGTCATCAGCAATGAGATGATTCCCAGAATGAGGAACATTGCAATTGCGAATGCAATTAATCCACTGATTTTATTCCCGATAGTCCATTTCATGTTTTGTTTCTCCTATTATTAATTTAGTTTTAACATTACTATACTGTTTCCTGATTAACAATTATCTTTTCATCATTTAATATATTTTCTGCATCAAGAATAATAATATGCTCCTTTGTGACTCCTTTAAAGTATTTTTCTCCAATACCTGTTATTGTCGGAGGAGCGACCAGGATATCTTCTACTGCAATCGCCTGTGTGCCATTTACAACATCGGCCAGAATGCCAAACTCCATCTGATCGTTGTGAAGAATGATCACCTTGTTCAGTTCACCTAATCCTTTTTCCGGAAGGTTAAAGAATTTTTTGATATCGACGACCGGAAGGATCTGCCCGCGCACATTGATAATGCCAAAAATATAGGGTGGCACCCCGGGCAACGGGGTGAAATCTTTCAATGGATACACTTCCCTGACAAAAGCAGATTCAATGCCATAGGTTTCGGCCGCCAGTGTGAATGTTATGACCCCGATAGTTGAAGAAGCTGCTCTTTTTTGTTCAGGCTCCTGTGCCAT
>CAZLCF010000450.1:0-1912 GCA_964557905.1 uncultured Rikenellaceae bacterium
GAACCATCAGAAGGTGAGCTGAAAACAGCTTTTGCTTTCTTCAAGGCTAACAACGCTCAGGATCTCATTCTTGATCAGAGATATAATACGGGAGGCTATCTATCTATTGCACAAATACTTGCAAGCTATATTGCAGGAGACGGAAAAGCAGGTACAACTTTTACCAAACTGCTGTTTAATGACAAGAACCAGGCAGAAAATTCAATATTCCCTTTTATGAAAACTGAATATCCGCTTTCACTTTCAAGACTTGTCGTAATAACCACACGCATGACAGCTTCTGCCAGTGAAGCTGTCATGAACGGACTCAAACCTCATTTGAATTTTTTAATCAGTATCGGTGATACAACAACCGGGAAACCCATGGGAATGTACGGATGGGCCTGCGCTAAGAAATATATCCTCTCACCCATTATTTTTAAAACCGTAAATTCAGCCAACGAAGGTGAATATTATGATGGCATATTTCCTACAAAATTAGCCACGGATGATATCGCACATGATTTTGATGACCGCAATGAGGAGTGCCTTAAGGAAGCTATCTCATGGCTTCAGACTGGATCCTTCACAGGCAAGGGGGCGGAAGAATTCAGCCGTTCTGCACAGTTCTCCGAAAAACCATCATGGATGAACAATGTTTTTGTGATTAAAAAGTAAATAATATCTATCTGCCGGGTAATTGAAAGTAAAACCTAAAGAGAGAATTATCCTTGGTATCGATCCGGGAACGAATATTACCGGGTATGGTGTAATTAAAGCAACAGGCAATAATCCTGAACTTGTTGCCATAGGTGCTATCGATCTATCAAAATTCAGCGACCATTACCTGAAGCTGAAGCATATTTTCGAAAGAACCACAGGTATAATTGACGAATACCATCCCGACGAGCTGGCAATTGAAGCTCCTTTCTACGGCAAAAATGTTCAATCGATGCTGAAGCTTGGAAGGGCTCAGGGAGCAGCAATAGCAGCAGCCCTTTCCCGTTCGCTGCCAATTTATGAATATGCACCGAGAAAAATAAAAATGTCAATAACAGGACAGGGAGCAGCCTCAAAGGAACAGGTAGCTGCAATGCTTATGCATATTCTCAAATTCAAGATGCCGGAAATAAAACTTGATGCGACTGACGGCCTTGCAGCTGCATTGTGTCATTTCTTCCAGTCAGGTAAACTGCAAGGTGAAAAAGCTTATACGAGCTGGCAAGATTTTATGAACAGGAATCCAAAAAGAGTCAGGTGATCCCGGTCTTCAGACAGGCGATACTGCCAGCGCAACAACACTTACCTTTACACCTTCTGTTTTAAGCAATTCAGTTGCACATGATTCAATGGTTGAACCGGTAGTTATCACATCATCAACCAGTAAAATATGCTTGCCACTGAGGTTTGCAGTATCGGAAACACTGAAAATTCCTTCAACATTGGTCCATCGTTCATATCTTGATCTTTTTGTCTGTGTACCGCTGACGGTTATTCTTGAAAGCGTTATTGTATCAACTGGCAGGCCTGTAGCTTCAGAAATACCCTGTGAAATGGCATCACTCTGGTTAAATCCTCTGATCCGTTTTTTTGATGGATGAAGAGGCACCGGAATAATAACGTCAAGATCCCTGATAAAATCCGAATCCATAAGTGTTAATCCATAAATCCTGCCAAGCTCATACCCTATATCCCTGATACCCTTGTATTTAAGATTATGTATAAGATTCCTTATACGGCTGCCCCTGTTATAAAACGAGAAAGCAGCAGCTTTTTCTATCCTGCATCTTCCCCAGAATAATTGTTCTACCGGATTATCTGATTCAAGATGATAACCGGTTCTTGGAATGAGGATGTAACACTCCGTGCAAATGAGGTTTTCATTTCTTGAAAGATGATTTCCACAGGCATAGCAAAGCCTTGGAAAAAGAAG
>CAZLCF010000451.1:0-1904 GCA_964557905.1 uncultured Rikenellaceae bacterium
GAACCTGAGGAACTGTTTGATGAAGCTTTCGGTTTCAGGATCAAATCTTTCAGCGGTAAAGCTGAATTCAGGCAGAAGATAACCGGCAACTCCTCTTCATTCAAGGTTACCGGTGAAGTGAACTTTATGGCGTGCAATAATGTAATTTGTTCACCTCCGAAAGATGTGGAATTTGAAATAATGATTTATGATTCTGCTGTGAGCCAGGCGGTTACGATAAATGATGATATTGAACCAGTTCGTGACAGTAGAGGGCTGCTCGGATTTCTTCTTCTTTCAATAATTGCTGGCTTTGCCGGAATTCTTACGCCATGTGTTTTCCCTATGATCCCTATGACCGTTGCATTTTTTTCGCAGGGATCGGAAAACAGGAAGAGCTCGGTTCTTAAGGCTATAATTTTTGGGATTTCCATTATTCTTATCTATTCCGCGCTGGGAATTATAGTTTCCCTGACAAGCGCAGGCGCCGGTTTTGCAAATACCCTGAGCACCCACTGGATACCTAATATCATCTTTTTTGCTTTATTTCTTCTGTTTGCAATATCATTTTTTGGTGCCTTTGAAATAGTCCTTCCAAATAAATGGGTGACAGGAGCTGATTCAAAAGTAGATAAAGGCGGTATGATTGCGGCATTTTTCCTGGGACTTACCACAGTAATAGTCTCATTTTCATGTACCGGTCCGATAATCGGCGCTCTCCTGGTTGAAGCTGCCAGCGGGGATGTCCTGAGACCTGCGGTTGGAATGTTCGGGTTTGGACTTGCATTTGCACTCCCTTTCACTTTTTTAGCACTTTTCCCGTCTGTAATGTCCAGAATGCCAAAATCAGGCGGATGGCTAAACTCTGTAAAGGTCGTTCTTGGATTCATAATGCTGGCATTCAGCTTGAAATTCCTTATGACTATCGATAGCGTTTACTCAATAAATATACTTTCAAGGGACATCATCCTGGCAATATGGATCGTTCTGTTTGCCCTGCTTGGACTTTATCTGATGGGTAAGATAAGATTTGCTCACGACAGTGAACTTACTCATATCGGTACATTCAGATTGTTGCTCATTATAGCGGTGTTTGCATTTATGGTTTATCTTATTACCGGTCTTTTTGGAGCCCCGCTGAAAGGATTGTCGTCTTTTCTGCCGCCACAGGAGACATCATGGTTCTATAAAAGGCAGATGCTTACTGAAGATAAACCCGGTTCCTCTTCAGTATTTCAACTTTCCGTAAAAAGCGAACTCTGTTCGGAGCCAAAATACGGAGATCTCTTTAAGATGCCGCTTGGACTGACAGGATATTACGAGTATGAGCAGGGACTTGTCTGTGCTAAAGAACAAGGCAAGCCCGCACTCTTAGATTTTAAGGGACATGCCTGTGCAAATTGTAAAGTAATGGAAGCGAAGGTCTGGTCTGATCCTGAGATTCTTAAAAGGCTCAGGGAAAATTTCGTTATCATCTCACTTTATGCTGACGATAGAACTCAACTTCCTGAAAGTGAATGGATTACATCAAAGGTAGACGGGAAAGTGAAGAAGACTATCGGAAAAATCAATGAGGATCTTGAGATATCAAAATTTAAAACAAATGCCCTTCCCCTGTATGTGATTACCGATCATGAAGGGAATCCTCTGAATAAGCCAATGCCGACAAACCTGAATGTTGAGGAATACAAAAAATGGCTTGATGAGGGTTTGGATAATTTCAACAGGAAGTAATACTCCCTCTTAAATTACACGTACTCATCCCCCCGCCCCCTTCTGCTTGCGCAAAGAAGGGGGCGCAGACAATGGTATGTTATTGAATATCAGTAATTAACCAAAATAATTTCCCCCTCTTTGCGTTAGTTAGCAGAGAGGGGGATTAAAGGGGGTGAGTACCTGAAAATCAGTTAAAACTTCCCTAATTT
>CAZLCF010000452.1:0-1889 GCA_964557905.1 uncultured Rikenellaceae bacterium
GACCCTGCCCGGTGCTTGTGTCGGGTAACACAACCTCCCTTTATTGCCGGGCCGTTATAGGCAACCCGGTTCCCGAATGACTTAACCAACACTAAAGATAAACCTATTATGAAGACATTAGTTTTTTCTTTAATCCTCATGATTCTGGCATCAATGCTGATCAACACCTCAGTTAATGCTCAGAAGTCAAATCCTAATTCCTGGCCAACTTTCAGAGGGACTAATTGTTCTGGGGTAGCTTCCCCTGATCAGAATCCTCCAATAACTTTTGGTCCTGATAAAAATGTTCTCTGGAAAATTGCACTTCCAGGAGGACATTCATCTCCCTGTATATGGGGTGATCGCATTTTCATATCAGGATACCAAGAAGAAGGAAAACTCTTAAAAATGCTATGTATTGACAGAAAAAACGGGAAAACAAAATGGGAAGAGAATATTGCTGTTGAGACTTTTGAGAAGTTCAATCCTGTCAGCAATCCAGCCACTGCCACGCCAACTTCAGACGGTGAAAGAGTTTGTTTTTATTTCTGCTCATTTGGCTTGATTTGTTATGATATGAATGGGAAATTACTATGGAAGTTTCCCATGACAGTGCCAGAATCTTATAATAGTAACGGGATCGGAACCTCTCCTATTATAACCGGAGATCTGGTAATTCTCAATTGCTTTGGTCATCTTAATGATCCAGGACTTCTGGCGATTAATAAACATAATGGCACTGTAGTTTGGAAATATTCGTTACCAAACAAGGAAGGGTATCTCGGAAACAGTTCAGCCACACCTGTTATTTATCAAGATCAGGTAATCATCTACAGAAAAGAAGAAATTGCAGGTTATAACTTAAAAACCGGCGATCTTATATGGAGGTTTGCAATTGGCGGTGCAGATGCAATTGGTACACCAGTCATTCAAAATGATATCTTGTACATGGTTGCGTATATCACCGGTGGGAATCCTGATATGCATGCTCAATTTCCTAGTTTTAAAGAACTTACATCTAAATATGATAAGAATGGAGATATTATGATCGACAAAGAAGAGATCAAGGATTTTTACATTCTCTTATATCCTGAGATGCCGGAAATATCTACAAAAACCTACATGGTTAATCATTTTGGAATGGGCGATAAGAATAAAAATGGATTAATTGATAGTACGGAATATAAAACATTTAATGAAAGCCTTGCTACGCTCCCTCCAAAACAGGGATTAAATGCGATCAAACTTGTTGGACAAGGGGATATAAGTTTGACTAATTATTTATGGAGTAACTCGGATCGGATTTCACACATATCATCACTTCTTTATTATAATAACCATATTTACATGGTCAGAGACGGTGGTATAATTTCTTGTTTTAACTCTGAAAATGGCAAATTGCTCTATTGGGGAAAACTAAATGCTCCTGGCGCCTATTTTTCATCCCCAATAGCAGCAAATGGTAGGATTTATATTGGCTCCCGAAATGGGATTGTAACAGTATTCGATTCTGGAGAAAAACTTACTATCCTGGCACAAAATAATTTTGGAGAGTTAATTACAGCCACACCCGCAGTGGTCGACAACAAAATATACCTTCGCACTGAAAAGGCTCTTTATGCCTTTGGGAAATGACCTTTCTATGATTTTCTAAAAATAAGGGCAGCCTATAACACGGACAATAAAGGTCATTTGTTTGTCACGGTTTTTGAACATACTACTTTCTTATAACATGACCCTCATATCGTTCAACCCGTGACACCGCACCAGTGCTCGCAATTAAGTTTCTGCACCATGACAAATTCCTAGCTTCATTGTCAGCTTGTACCGCGACACTGCACCAGTGCTGTTAACCTTATAACAATAAGGTGACTACTAACCTGCTTTCTATCAGCATTGTACCGCGACAC
>CAZLCF010000453.1:0-1880 GCA_964557905.1 uncultured Rikenellaceae bacterium
TCATTTTTCCGATCATCCTGATAAGTTCCGGATGCAGACCATGTATTCCAAGGTCGATAGTTGTTCTCTTTCCTACTTCAAGTATCTCATCTTCAACCTGCTTACGTGTTTTTTCAACAATTTCCTCAATTCTTGCCGGGTGAATTCTTCCGTCAGTCACCAGCTGATGCAGGGCAAGGCGTGCCACTTCTCTTCGTACAGGGTCGAAAGCTGAGAGGACTATTGCCTCAGGAGTGTCATCAACGATTATCTCCACACCGGTAGCCGCTTCAAGAGCCCGAATATTACGACCTTCACGGCCGATGATACGGCCTTTCATCTCGTCGGACTCGATATGAAACACTGTCACTGCATTTTCAATTGCATTTTCAGCAGCAACACGCTGAATTGTCTGAACGACAATTCGTTTAGCTTCTTTATTTGCAGTCATTTTTGCCTCATCAAGTATTTCATTGATATATGACATGGCACCTGTCTTGGCCTCCTCTTTAAGCGATTCAACAAGCTGATTTTTGGCTTCCTCGGCAGATAGGCCGGAGATAGTTTCAAGTTGTTCCACCTGTTGCCTATGGAGCTTTGACAGCTCTTCAGACCTTTTATCTACCAATTCAAGCTGGGAATTAAGGTTTTCCCTGATGGCATCAGCTTCATTTTTCTTTCGTTGTGTTTCTTCAAGTTTCTGGGAAAGAGTCAGTTCCTTTTGTTTTATCCTGTTTTCTGCCTGTGCAATCCTGCTGTTTTTTTCATTTATTACCTTTTCGTGTTCTGTTTTAAGTTGCAGGAATCTCTCTTTCGCCTGGAGTATCTTCTCTTTCCGTATGACCTCTGCTTCTGTCTCTGCCTCTCCGATTATTCTGCGGCTTTTATTCTTAAGCGCCTTTTGCCATAACATGTATGAGGCTCCAGATCCCAGTAAAAGGGTTGCTGCACATAAACCAGTTAAGAGCCCGGGGCTCAGTGTTTCTATCAATTGTGTCATTATTTATCGTTTTAAGTATGTATATATTTAATAAAAAACCCGCAAAGTTCCTTCAGCTTTTATAAAACCCCATATCTTAATGGCTGGAGCTACTAATTCAGGTTGAACTTCCAATGTCCCCGAAGGAAGCCCGGCGAACCGGGATGAGGCCTGTTCTTGCTGAACTAAGGATCGCTCCAAAGTTTTAACTGTTGAGTTTCAAAAATGAATGAAGAAACAGTGCGGGCAATTTATTTGCTATTTTAAAGAACGCTGTTACTCTTTTATTTCAAGAACCGAATCAATTTTCTGTATCAGTTCTTTAATGGCATCAGGGAGGTAATCAGTTTCAAGTTTTTCCTCTTCCTCTGTGAGCTTTATCACATATTGCAGGGCAGCCATTGCCAGAAAATCCTGAATATCCTTGTCTGTGTACCGCTGTTTGTACTGCAGCACCTTTTCATTAATCATTCTGGCAGCTTTCCTGATCTTCTCTTCATTTTCCCTTTCTACCTTCAATGGATAATATCTGTCCGCTATATTAACCCTGATCGAAAGCTTATCATCCATTGTTATATTTTATCTGTTTAAAAGAGCAACACATCTGTCAATTTCCCGCACCAGTTCTGTTATCTTCTTCCTCGCTTCAGTGGCACTTTCGCCTTCTCCCAACAGTGCTCCTGATATTTTAATCCTTTCGTATTTAATTTCCAATTCCTTAATCCTGGCTTCACGGTTCTGAAGAATGTTCCTTAATGCTTCATTCCCGTTTTTAAGACCGTCATATTCGGTCTTCATACTATTATATTTATTTAACAATTCATCGAGCTTTCTGTTCAATAGTTTTAATTCTTCATAACCCTGACCGGACATAGCTCAATCTTTAATACAAAGTTAATATTGTTAATGATATTTTCAAAAA
>CAZLCF010000454.1:0-1876 GCA_964557905.1 uncultured Rikenellaceae bacterium
GGATCTTGTGTCTTAACTGACGTGGGGGTTCGAGTCCCTTCATCCGCACCAGAATAACAAACTGCCTTTAACCTCTTTAACAGTGCGTTTTGGCGGTTTTTTAAATAAGCAATAAACAATAGAAATATGGATATCACCAGAGAAAACACCGATGATCTGAATGCAGTGCTGAAGGTAAAAATCGTAAAAGCCGATTATACGGACAAAGTTGAAAATGTATTGAAAGACTACCGCAAAAAAGCTAATATAAAAGGTTTTCGGCTCGGAATGGTGCCTATTGGACTTATAAAGAAAATGTACGGTAACGCTGTCAAGATAGATGAGATCAATAAGGCAGTCTCGGAGAGCATTCGCAAGTATCTTACCGATGAGAAGCTTGAGATACTCGGGGATCCACTTCCTAAAATAGATGATCATGAAAATATAAATTTTGAAACCCAGGAAGATTTCTCATTTACTTTTGAACTTGGCCTGGCTCCTTCAGTTGAAATTACCATCGGCAAGAAAAATAAAGTCAGTGTATATGTTATAGATATTGATGAAAAAATGAAAAGCGATTATGTCGCTAATTATTCACGGCGTTTCGGTGAATTTAAAAAATCTGATGTTTCAGAGGAGAAGGATATACTTAAAGGTAAGATTGAAGCCATTGATAATGAGGGGAATCTCAAACCGGATGGTCCTGTCAGTGATGCCTCCACTCTTGCAATTGACATCATCAAGGATGATGAGATCAAGAAGGCATTCATAGGCAAAAATGAAAATGATGTAATTGATTTCGATCTTAAGAAAGCATTCCCAAACGAAAACGAGATTGCCGGTCTGTTGAAAATGAAGAAAGAAGATGTCAAAGATCTTGATGGTAACTTCAGATTCACAATCAGCGAAGTGACAAGATTTCATTCTGCGGAGATCGGGCAGGAGCTCTTCAACAGGATCTATGGCGAAGGCGTGATAAATTCTGAGGAGGAATTCATGAAAAAGATTGAAGAAGAAATTGCCTCCAGCCTGAAGCGTGAGAGTGAATACAAACTGATGCAGGATATCAAAAAGCTGACAATTGAAAAAACTGATCTCAGTCTGCCTGAGGATTTTCTGAAAAAATGGCTGCTGAAAGTGAATGAGAAAACTACCAGCGAACAGATTGAAAAGGAATTTGAAAGCTTCAGGCATGATCTTAAGTGGCAGCTTATAAGAAATAAAGTGGCCAAGGACAATGAAATAAAGATCACGGATGAAGAGATGCAGAAAGAGGCTGAAACTATCACCAGGCATCAGTTTCATCAGTACGGACTGTTCTATGCTACTGACGAACAGATATCCAACTATGCAAAGGAGACCCTGAAAAGAGAGGATGATGCAAAAAGAATTGCCGATAAGATCCTTGAAGATAAAGCAATTGGTCAGTTAAAGGAGCTGGTTAAAATCGAGGAAAAGAGTGTCACTGTTGAAGAATTTAACAAGCTTTTTGAATAGTAATCAATGCATTGCAGTGAGTATTATAATTTTAGTATCTTTGTTTTTTAATAACAAACAGAATTAAAATGAGTAATATTGACGATTTCGGAAAGTATGCAAGAAGCAAATTCGGTATCAGCAGTCTGACTCTGCACAGATTCTCATCGATATGGAGCAGTTATATATCTCCGACCATTATTGAGGAGAGACAGTTGAACGTGGCATCAATGGATGTCTTCTCCCGCCTGATGATGGACAGGATAATCTTCCTCGGGCTGCCCATTGACGATTATGTAGCCAATATTATCCAGGCACAGCTGCTTTACCTCGATTCATCAGATCCCGGGAAAGATATCCAGATCTATTTTAATACTCCGGGTGGCGGGGTAAATGCCGGTCTGGGAATCTATGATACGAT
>CAZLCF010000455.1:0-1853 GCA_964557905.1 uncultured Rikenellaceae bacterium
AAAACAGCAATGTCGGTATAAATATGGTTAATCCCCAGCAAAAACTTGATATTGCCGGAGGTAATGGCAGAGTAGAATCAGGGTATAACTGGCTTACAGATTCTGATATCCGCTTCAAGAAGAATATAGTCACAATCGAAAATCCTCTTGAAAAAGTGATGGCAATGCGTGGCGTAAACTTTGATCTGATAAATGACAATCCGGGGGAAGGGCCAGAAAGTAAAAACATTGGATTCATAGCCCAGGAGCTGGAAACAGTTATTCCCGAAGTGGTTGTTACCGGTTCTGATGGGTATAAGTCGGTTGCTTATGATAAATTGACAGCTGTACTTACTGAAGCAATAAAAGAGCAACAACAACAGATTGAATCTTATAAATCACAACTTCAATCTCTTCAACAAGAAGTTGAACAGATAAAAGCACTTTTAGCAACAAGTGGAGGGAAATAGAATAATTTAACCAGGTATAAAGGTGTTCGGATTGCTTTATATGCACTGAAAAGAATAATAAGTATCACCGTAATATCCATGTTACACATAAATTAGTATGTATCAACTTAAATCTATTTAAACAATAGACAAAATGAACCGTAGAAAATTTGTAAAAACCGTCCCATCCCTAGCTGTTATTGCAGGATCAGCTTCGCATTTGGCTGAGCTGCAAGTCATGCAAGAGATAGTGCTCCCAAAACCTGAAAATGATGGAGGTAGGTCAGTTCTGGCTTCTTTGCTCGAAAGAAAAACTACCCGCACAATTAGTTCAAAGGAACTTCCAATGCAGGTAATATCCAATCTTCTATGGGCAGCCTTTGGAGTGAACCGCAATAAAGCAGCGTTTGGTAAAACAGGAAGAACAGCTCCTTCAGCGAGCAATTCACAAGAAATTGACCTTTATGTGGCATTATCCGATGGTGTATATGTCTATGAGTCTGTTAGGCATCATCTCTTACCTGTGGCAGGAGGAGATTTTCGTCAAAGATCCAGCCGCAGAGGTGCAGTTACCGCACCTTTGCATATTTTTTACATTGTCGATCTCAGTCGTTACGACCTAGGTCCCTCTCAACCTGATCGCTCCATAGGAGATCCGGAAGTGCAGAAGTCATATTATTATACTGATACTGGTTTTATTGCCCAGAATGTTTATCTTTTTGCTGCATCTTTTGGTCTGGCGGCCTGGTTTCATAATTGCGACAAGGAGAATACGGTGAGGGAATTTAATCTGAAACCAACCCAGCAGGTATTGTTTGCCCAAACTGTTGGATACTCTGAGTAGGATTTTCTACAGCTTTAGTTCAATTCATTGCAGCAATCGGTGTTCGGATTGCTCACTTTAAATCGGACAAGGGTGCTCAATATCACCGGATTTTACATATATAAATGGCAGTACACATTGTCTCGTTGCATTTCCTCGTGCTAAAAGGATGTGGTGGAGTGTCTCCCTGGATTATTAAATATTCATCAAAATAATAGCACAAGTGTGCGGAAATGCAGAATTAGAATTATCAGCTTATCCTAATAAAATTAAAAGGTACATTTAAGTTCAAAGAAAAAATTGTCCCTTTTTCGAGCATATCTTGATCAACATCTTCGTAGTACCAGTTAATTATAAACTTACCCATATCATTCTTGAGATGAATATGTGTAATTTTACTAATTATATCAAGTAAGTATTTAGTACCGGCACTATTAATATATTCAAGATGAATTTCAATGCAGGTAATATCAGCAGGATTACAAAAATATTCATTTATCCATTCTTCTATTGGATTAAAAAAGTCATCGGCATTTTCAGGAATTAACCGACCTGTAAATTTAATAGTCCCTTTCGGGTCAAGAATGACCTCTGGAGTGCTC
>CAZLCF010000456.1:0-1847 GCA_964557905.1 uncultured Rikenellaceae bacterium
TTATAGCTTATTGTTCCTTCTTTTGACTCCCTGGCTGATGATGAAAACCTTTTATCTTCATTATAAAGGGTAAATCCCGGATCCTTGATCGGTGCTCCCAGGACAATGTTCTTCAGCGATAAAGTCGCTCCCACTGCATTGTGTGTCTTCATGCGGGCCACCGAAATGACATAAGAAGCGGGATCAAGCATGACATCTGAAACCCTGATAAGATGTGGTTGGAGATCTTTTTCATCAATTACATACATTTTCTGATATGGCTCATTATCAAGGTCAACCAGTTTAACAGGATACTTTGACAGAAGCCTGTAATAGCCATAGTTGTAGAATCCTTCAAGTGTGGAAGCGCTTGCCGATGATTCAGCGATTATTACATTCTTTAGTTTGTTGATTGATTTTAGAAATTCCAGTATGCCTTCAAGGGTATCTGCGTGAGTACAGGCCAGCGGTACATAAATCAGAACGTTGTTCGGCTTAAGCACAATACGGCGATTTCCGATTAACATTTTTATTTCTTTCGCAAATGGCTGAAGAACCCTGAAAACCATGTCAATCCTGTTGTTTCCCGTGGTCACTGACACTCTCGCTCCGGTACTTTCATGGCTTATGATAGATGAAATGATACTTCCCGTATGTAACACCGTGAGCCCAATTGTGCCTGCGACTGACGCTTTGAGAAATTCCCTGCGGTTATAATTACTCATCTCTATCCATGAATTTTAGATTGCCTCACTGAATTGTCTTCCGGTCGAGAATAAAACTATAATAAAGATATACCATAATTCGCACATCATCATAGCAGCCAGTTATAAATTAGATAAGCCTGTCCCCGGCTTTAAGGATTCATGCAGTCAAATGCCGGTCACCCGCAGCCGGTAGCCAGTAGCCGTAAGTTCGTATAAGTTTCATACATTTGTCATAAGACAGGTGTTGAAATATGTTAAGGACAGGCGAGACAATTTGTGCTCCGGCAACATCAGGAGGTGGTGCGATAGCTGTTATCAGGATCAGCGGTTCTCAGAGCATAGGCATTTGCCATAAGATATTCTATCCTTCCGAAATACGGATAAAACTCTCCGAACAGAAAGGTTATACTATTGTTTATGGTGAAATCCGCTCAGGAGATGAGATCATTGATGATGTCCTGGTAAGCATTTTCAGGGCTCCTCACTCCTACACTGGTGAAGATTCTATTGAGATATCATGTCATGCATCCAGATATATACAGCAAAAGATACTTGAGCTGCTGATAAAGAATGGTGCGGTTCCGGCGCAACCGGGCGAATTTACACAAAGAGCCTTCCTGAATGGCAAGATGGATCTGTCGCAGGCTGAAGCCGTGGCTGACCTGATTGCTTCCGAGTCGCAAATGGCTCATAAAATTGCCATTAACCAGATGCGTGGAGCATTCTCTGATGAAATAAGAATTCTCCGGGCTGACCTTCTGCACTTCGCATCTCTGATCGAACTTGAGCTTGATTTTGGTGAAGAGGATGTGGAATTTGCAGACAGGAAAAAGCTGACTGAGCTGGTGTCAAAGGTCCTGGCAGTATCAGAAGGGCTCACTTCTTCTTTCAGTTTAGGCAATGCTGTTAAGTATGGTGTTCCTGTGGTAATTGTGGGGAATCCGAATACCGGTAAATCAACACTCCTGAACCGTTTGTTAAAGGAAGAGAAAGCAATTGTTTCCGAGATACCTGGGACAACCAGGGATGCCATTGAGGACACTGTAGTGATCAACGGTATTCAGTATAGGTTTACGGATACGGCTGGATTGCGGGATACCAGCGATATTGTTGACAATCTGGGAATAAAGAAGACGCATGAGAAGATCGGATCTGCCTCTG
>CAZLCF010000457.1:0-1846 GCA_964557905.1 uncultured Rikenellaceae bacterium
TGTCCCAGTCGCATGATGCTCCCAGCCTTTTAAGCTGCTCGAGGATTATACCACCATGCTTATTGGTCCATTCCCATGCATGTCCAAGGAATTTCTCCCGTGAAATTTTTCTCTTGTCAATACCCTCACTCTTCAGCTTTGCCACAACTTTTGCTTCAGTTGCAATAGAAGCGTGATCAGTGCCCGGCACCCAGCAGGCATTTTTCCCGAGCATCCTTGCCCTCCTTACCAGCACATCCTGAATGGTGTTGTTCAGCATGTGTCCCATATGGAGCACTCCGGTTACATTAGGCGGAGGGATCACTATGGTATATGGCTCTCTTTCATCCGGAATACTTTTAAAGAAGCCGTGCTTCATCCAGTAGCCGTACCATTTGCTTTCTGCTTTCCCGGGTTCGTATCTTGAAGGGATTTCCATTAATTGCCGCTGATTATTGAAAGGCAAAATTAAAAAAAAACGTTATATTAGATGTTTGCACTCAGAAAAAGGGCTTCTTTAAAAAAGCGTCATATCACAAATGATCATTACCCGATATGAAATCAATTAAGGGTTTGTTCATAATTTCTACACTCGTCCTGATGACATTTTTCGTGGCAGGATGCACCAAGGAAGAATCAGAGAAGGCCCGGAAAGAGGCGTTAATGCTTTCTATGGTCAATGATATCAATGCTGATTCCCTTGAAGCCGATGTAATATGGCTGCAGAACATGGGAACCCGTTTTGCTCTTGCGGATAATCATAGAAATGTTGCAGTAAGAATCATGAACAGGTTTACCGTATTGGGATACGCGGATGTCAGTTTAGATTCATTTACAGTAACAAAAACTTACAGGAATATCAATTATGAGCAATGGCAGTACAACGTTATAACAATGATCAGGGGAACCAAATATCCTGATTCTCTTTGCATTATCGGAGGGCATTATGATAATACACTGGTCGCTGATGATCCTTTTGTAATTGTCCCCGGGGCAAATGACAATGCCAGCGGAGTTGCAGCCATGCTGGAGATTGCCAGGGTAATGAAAAAGAATAATTTTACGCCAAAAAGCACAATAATGTTTGCCGCTTTCGGGGCTGAAGAGATCGGATTGTTCGGGAGCCTTCATCTTGCCGCCGATCCGTATGAGTTTTCGCAGAAAATAAGGTTCATGCTGAATAACGATATGATAGCATATGAAGCGCCAGCCGACCCCAATGCATCCTCATGGTGTGTAAACATTATTGACTACGATAATTCTCACAGCCTTAGGAGTGATGCTGAAAAAATCTGCACAAAATTTACAAATCTTACTTATAAAAACGATAATAAATTAAATAAGTACAGTGACAGCTATCCTTTCTATAGATATGGTTATAAGGCGCTTTTCTTCTTCTCTGAACAATCGGATCCCAATATTCATACCCTTAATGATGTAGCTGAAAATTATGATTTCGGCTATTGCAGTGAGATCGTTAAAATCTCCTGCACTCTGCTGGCTGATAAGAATTAACATTTACAATAGTTTCTGCCACGAAAGTGGCACAATGTGAATAATCCCCGGTGCCAGCCGGAGGTTTTGCTCTGTCTTCGTTTTTATTTACTTTTGTTTGAATTAAAAAGACTAATAATATTATATCATATGCCGTCAATATCTGATAAAGGCAGGGCAATGCCGGCGTCACCGATCCGGAAGCTTGTTCCGTATTCGGAGGAAGCAAAGCGAAAAGGAAGAAAAGTTTACCATCTAAATATTGGTCAGCCTGATATTCCAACCCCTGAAGTTGCGCTGAATGCAATCAGGAATCTTGATCAGAAAGTAATTGAATACAGCCATTCTGCCGGAAATGAATCTTACCGCCGCA
>CAZLCF010000458.1:0-1838 GCA_964557905.1 uncultured Rikenellaceae bacterium
CATTGTTATTATGGCTTGGTTTAAGTTTAGCGGTTCAGGCGCAGGAAAAAGAGCCGGAGATTCAAAGTGTGACATCCGGATTTGACCGGATTGAAATAATCCGGATGAAACCGGGCACGGATATGCTGGAAGGGCTTAATATGTTTGTCGGAGAAAAGAGCATTAACAATGCGGTCATACTTGCGGGAATTGGTTCTGTGACAGACTATCATTATCATGTTGTAACTGACAGGAATCTGCCTCCGGCGCAGGAGTATCCAAAAGCGTCGGTTGCCATGGATCTGGTATCCGTGCAGGGATATATTTTAAACGGAAGGGTGCATGCCCACATTGCATTATCAGATGAAAACAGTGTCGTGGGAGGTCATCTCGAACAGGGAACAAAAGCACTTACATTCTTTATTATTACACTTGGGATCCTGCCTGACAGCCTGAACATACAGAATTATGACAGTTACAGATTTTGAAATAACCCTGAGAACTTCTTAATTCTGCATTCAAATGCTTGCCAGCCGTCTTCGTCGGCCAAAGGCCGTAGCTTTCTTTGACCAACGAAGCTGAAAGCGTAGTTGGTAGCGAAGGCTGGCCGGTAGCCTGACGCCTGTCGCCGTTTTACCGAATAAAGATTGTCATCAATGCCTGCAAACTTAACACAGTAACAACACTATTAATTATTACCTGCCACCATCGGATTTTTTCCACAACCTTTAATGCCACAGCCGCAAGAAAAAACAGCCATATCAGGGAGACAAGCGGATAAACATATGTAAATGCCTGCCAGATGCCGCCCCGGGCTATCATGTCGGCCCATTCCTGCGGCGTCAGAATATGCAAAAGATACAGGATGGCAATGACGGTATCTGCTAGCCAGGTAATATACCAGGGAATATTCAATGCAAATCCCAATACAGCAAGATGGGTCTTAAGGGTACCATTTCCCCTGAACAATTTACCAAGTAACAGGGCAAGGGCTGAAGCCAGCAACCAGCCCAGAATATAGACAGGGATTTGGAAAAACAGTTCCCGGAAATAATAATCCTGAGCCGGGATACCGATCACTGGCGGCATCAGCGGGGTGGCTCCAACGACTGCATACCCTAGAGTTGTAAGTGTATAGAGGATGCCCATCAGCAGAACGGATTTCATTCCATGTGAGAGTTGCCGCGGATCAGATAGCAACCTGGTAAAAGTGCTGTGAGGGCTATGGAAGGTACCAAAGAAATATGACCAGAATGAATTCATTTGTTTTTATTGAACAATATAAATCAGATGGTTGTGCTTTGTAGAGTTTACACAATACAAAATTACGATTTCTTATTCACTAGATAAAAAGACTCTGGGACCTCAGTCCCTCCGTGGTGTCTGGCCTACGGAATAGACGTCGCGCAGCGACAGACAATATTCCTTGCCCGTAGCCTTGTACCGTGCACCGTGTACCTTGTACCATAATTTTTATTTGACTTTCATTTTTAAGTAGTGTAATATTGGTAAGCAATCCAATTTCCTGGAACCTTTTGTAGAAGCATCAAATGAGAATAATTTCAGCGATTACTTGAAATAATGGAGTATTTTGGTTTGATTCCTGGTGGCACCACTTCTTTAAATCGCAAAACCCGTAAGATCAACGTCTTGCGGGTTTGTGTTTGTAAGAGGGTGACGGATTTGGTGACAGATTTTGTAACAAACACGTAATCAAATAAATACGTGAGGTATTTTAAACTCTGCTATGATGGTCTTATATCTTCTCAACATAGTATCCTTTACTTTCAAGTAATTCCAATAGATTATTTGGTCCAAAATAATGACCTGATCCTACTAAAACAAAATATGAACCTGGA
>CAZLCF010000459.1:0-1813 GCA_964557905.1 uncultured Rikenellaceae bacterium
ACAGCTTTGGCATCACAACAATGCCAATATTATTTAACGGGAACAGTCTTAATCCCGAAACCCTTACAAAAGAGTTCAGGGAGAAAACAGGTGATAATTATGTCAGGGCAGTTGTAGATGCATTGAAGGATGAGAATGGCCTGCTCATGTGGGATATAATGAATTAACCTTCTTATAATGACTACCTGCTGAAATCTCCGCCTGAAGAAAAGGAGAAACGGAAAGACGAGGTAAAGAATTTTGTGAGATATTACTGCTCACATGTCAAGATCTTTTAAGCGTTTAATATCGGCTTATATAAGAATAGTTATTCTTTCCATTTTTAAATCTTCTGATGCAGAACTATTGCCATACCATATTTCATATTCGCCGGCCGTAACTGTCATTTTACCACTGCTTTTGTCGAAGAATTCGAAAGCAGTGAACGGCAGATCTATAGTAACCTCAACTGTCTTTCCGGCAGGGATGTTTACTCTGCGAAAACCCCTTAGTGTTTTTAATGGTCCGTTTGTTTCATTAACCTTCTTTACATAGACCTGAATAATTTCGGTTCCGGCAATTTTTCCTGTGTTTGACACAGGAATTGTTAACCCGACACTTTCATCCATTTTTATTACATTCTGATAGATTCTGGCGTTCCCAACGGAGAATCTTGTATAGCTTAATCCGAAACCAAAAGGGAACAAAGGATCGGACATAAAACGATATGTTCGTCCTTTCATTGAATAATCCTCAAAGTCAGGTATTTGTTCAAGGTTTTTATAGAATGTTACCGAAAGCTTTCCGGATGGATTATAATCTCCGAAAAGGATATCAGCGACTGCCTGTCCTCCTGCTTCTCCTGCATACCATGCTTGCAGAATTGCATCGCATGTTTCTGTTTCGGGAACGAGTCCGACCGCCGAGCCGGAGCAGTTTATAAAGATAATTTTCTTCCCTGCCTGTTTTAATGCCTTTAAGCAGTTACGCTGTATTTCAGGCAGCTCTATATTAGTACGATCACCTCCTTTAAATCCAGGAAGCTCGACAGGCATCTCCTCACCTTCAACAAGTGTTGACAATCCTCCTGCAAATATCACAAGTTCGATCCCCTGTAGCCTTGTTAAGAGGTCAGTGTAATCCTGCTCCTTCTCCTTCCCAAAATTGAAATCGATGTTTGCCTGCCAGTCATTCTGCTGAATCAGGCTTATTTCAATTTTATATTTCCTTCCTTTTTCAACAATGAAAGGAATCTTTGAAATTACTGTTCTCCAGTTACTGTATCTCTTGACTGACTCATCATTAATTTTAAGTTCGAATAGTCCTGTTCCCCCAAACCTTAATACAAGGTTTTCATCCTTATTGGATTCAAATGTCGTTTCGAACCTTGCTGAGAAGTTATTTGAATCTACACCGGGGGCAAAAGTAGTCTGACCTGCTGCGGGAAGCAATAAAGGAGATGCGATCTGCACTGTGGTTACAGGATCTCCTTTGAATTCGTTATTATTCCAGTATGTTGCTCTAAATCCTTTTAATCCTTCAAATGAACAGGCAGGAATGTATGATTCTATAGAATTATTGTCGACAAGTTCACAACCTTTCTCATAAATGATACGATCAGAGTCTATTTTGGTTTTTATACCATTTAAAATAGTAATTGTCCGGACTGGTGTTCCGTTATAATTGCCCCAGAGAACCTGTTCATTATCGGCATTAGGGCCAATCACTGCAATCTTATTGAGGGATTTATTCAACGGGAGGATATTATTCTTATTCTGCAGAAGAGTCATCGTTTCCCTGGCCATTTCAAGAGCCAGCTCTCTGTGTTCTTCAT
>CAZLCF010000460.1:0-1049 GCA_964557905.1 uncultured Rikenellaceae bacterium
CAAAGTGATGCCACACTCTTTTGAAAGATAGTCGCCAATCCACATATCGTGATTCCCGGTGAAAAAATGTACCGGTATGCCTGAATCTGTAATTGAGGATACGGCGCCCAGGAAACGCGTAAATCCCTTCGGTACGACAAGCTTATATTCCCACCAGAAATCAAAAACATCACCCAGCAGGTATATCTCATCTGCTTCAAGAGCAACATCATTAAGCCAGGTGACTACTTTTTTCTCACGGTCAAGGAGTGGCGCTCCGGCATTAAGCCCGAGATGAAAATCGGAGGCAAAGAATATTTTTCCTGAATCAGCCAAATCTCAAATTCAATTACTGAATATCTGGTTAAGTTTTATCTGCAGGTTCCTGCCATGCAGGTTTGATGCAATAATGTTCCCTTCCGGATCGTAAAGATAATTGGCAGGAAGGGTTTGAACGTTATAAAGTCTTGCATTTTTTGGATTTGCAGGATCATCTTCCCTGGCGCTTATCCATGGAAGTTCATCAAACTTAACAGCAGTTCTCCAGACAGATTCATCTTCGTCGAGGTTTATCTGGTATATTTCAAATCCTTTTTTGCTGTAGAGTCTGTAAAACTCCTTTAACTGGAGATTATCACCAATACATTCCCTTGACTGAGCCGACCAGAATGACAGAAGCACATATTTACCCCTTAGTGAAGAGAGTGCAATTCTCCTGTCATTTATATCCTTAAGTTTCGGGTCAAGTTTTATTTCCGGGAGCGAACTAGCTGCCAGCTGCAACTTTCTGGAATTGAACTGACTCATTTCCTTTTCAAAATTGCTTACCAGTGCTTTTGTGTGTTTTGATTCCGGGTAGTGAAACTTAAGTGAATCTGCAACAATTTTAAGATATTGCAGGTCGTGGATTTCATAGAGTACATAAGTTTCATTATTTATTTTTTGGTAAAGAGCCTTTATTGAAGCCAGCGAGCTAATATTACCGATTATGAATTCAATATTAAATTTTCTCTGGTTCTTTATAATTTCAAGATACTCCTGCTCAAGGAGGGGTCCCCTTATTTCAAAGC
>CAZLCF010000460.1:1059-1812 GCA_964557905.1 uncultured Rikenellaceae bacterium
GTTCCCTTGATGCTTTATCGTAAACGACATTAAGGGAATCGAGTTTATTTTTTGTCTCAAGAAGCTTAAAATCAAGCATTTGTACTAATTCAGAGCCTTCGGATCCGATGACTGAATAATTATTATACAGATTGTTGCTGTTAAAATTCATTACAATCCTTTCTCCGGGTTCTGCAAGTAGGTTTGCATAATTTGTTGCAGAATAACCGATCTGGTAAAAATCGGGTTCTGTGGCTTTTATCCTGAACCTGAAGCTGCCCTTACTGCTGATGTGCGAAGAGTCGATCATAACAGGAATATTGATATCAACCTTACTGATATACATACATTCCTGCTGTTTTTCTTTTACTGAGCCGTTAACAATAAAAACGTTGTTCCTTTTGCATCCCAGGAGAACCAGGACCGGGATAAACAGTATTAGATATCTTTTCATTATTTGGAGTGATAATACCTGTTCTCTGCTTCAGGTTTAATTATTAAGTATTTCTGCCAGTTTCCTCTGCAGCATCTCTCCCCTTAAGTTGGATGCAATTATTCTGCCCTCCCTGTCGAGAAGGAAATTGGCCGGGATAGATTCAATTTTGTACTGGGGAACAACCACTGAGCTCCAGTATTTCAGGTCGCTGACATGTATCCATCTTCCAAGATGATCATCCTCTATACCTTTCAGCCATGCTTCCCTGGTCTTATCGATAGATACCTGGTAGATCTGAAATCCCTTGCTATGATAGAGATCATAGGCTCTTACCAGGT
>CAZLCF010000461.1:0-1778 GCA_964557905.1 uncultured Rikenellaceae bacterium
TATCCGAAGCTGTATCGAAGCACCCGTATTTATTGGTACAGGTGTCATTGCCAAAAAGTTTATAATTCTGTCGGGATCAAGTGTTGACGGAGGTGCGATGCTTGACAAATGCTTTGTTGGCCAGGGAGTAAAAATAGGCAAACAATTTTCAGCGGAGAATTCTGTGTTTTTTGCCAATTGCGAAGCATTTCACGGGGAAGCCTGCAGTCTGTTTGCCGGACAATATACAGTCACACATCACAAATCAACCTTGCTGATAGCCAGCCTTGCTTCCTTTTTTAATGCAGGAAGCGGCACAAATCAAAGCAATCATATGTACAAGCTTGGCCCTTTGCATCAGGGTATTCTGGATCGAGGTTCCAAAACAGGTTCTTTTTCATACCTGCTGCTTCCATGCCATATTGGTGCTTACACAGTAGTAATGGGTAAACATTATGTAAATTTCGATTCTTCAGATCTTCCGTTTTCGTACATATCTGAAGAAAAGGGGAAAAGTGAGCTTATTCCGGCAATGAACCTTTTCACTGTTGGTACACACAGAGACGTTGATAAATGGCCAACCAGAGACAGAAGAAAGGATCCCGATAAGCTGGATTTGATCCATTTTGATTTATTCAGCCCTTGTATTGTTGGTAAAATAATTAATGGTATAAAAATTCTTAATGAACTTGCTGAAAAAGCCGAAAAAAAACAAGATTATTTTAATTATAGAGGAATAAACATCCATCGCCTTCTTTTGAAAACCACCCGAAAGTACTATGAAATGGCCCTTAAATTATATATTGGGCAGGAGGTAGCTAAACGCATTCAAGGTTTGGATAATAATTCATCCCTGACAGATTTAAGAAATATGCTGGCAACCCATGGGACCGATGGAACAGGTAAATGGGTGGATATTTGCGGATTGTTCTCACCTGTAAGTAAAATTGATGAACTGGTTGATTCTGTCAAAACCCGCAAAATAAGGTCAGTTGATGAATTAAATAAAAATCTGGCCTCAATTTATAACAACTACACTACATATGCCTGGATATGGTGTTCCAGCCTTATCAGTCAGCAAACTGGAGATAAACCTGAATATACCCCGGTCGATATTTTAATTCAAATTATTAAAGACTGGAAAACAAATGCCATTAAGCTGAATAATATGATTCTTAAAGATGCTGAAAAAGAATTCGATCCTGGCAGCAAATTTGGATTTGGTATTGATGGAGACGCTGACACCAGAGATAGCGATTTTCGAGCTGTACGGGGAATATATGACAACAATAAATTTGTAATCAGTTTGCAAAAAGAATCGAAAGAAATTGAAGATAAAGCAGATAGGTTGATTGAGATTTTTGAAAGATTAAAATTGTTGTCATAAAGGTTTAAAAATGTTCTTTCGTCATCCTTATAAATACAAAATCCCGCAGATCAATGATCTAGCGGGATTTACGATTTAAGGTTGTGGTGCCACCAGCCCCAAAGAGTCTTTTTGCAGTTTGCTGATCAGCCAATTAGACGGCAGTTTGTGTATATATTCAATGCAGCCATATATACAACCAACTTTTAAAACTCTCGATCAAACTATCTCCTTTCATATTCCATTAAGTTAAGAATATTAGCTTAACTTACTGTCCGGATAAATGTAGCAGTTCCACAAACCTATTTCAACAAATGCATTAAACTCACAATTTGTTAATGCCTTTGCCCTTTTTTTTGACAGATATATTATTTTAAAGTTGTTGGTTAAACAGCCATACTCCTTCTGATTGGAGGATGAGGATTATAATCTT
>CAZLCF010000462.1:0-1775 GCA_964557905.1 uncultured Rikenellaceae bacterium
TACGAACTTGCGAGGGAGAGGACTAAACAGACGGTCGAGGTAACTGCCTCAGTAAAAGATGGCGCTCTCCTTATTCATAAAGGAGATCAGAATCTGCTCCAGTATTATTTTAAAACAGTTTATCCGCCCGAAGGAGTTGACACTGCATACAAGAGAAGCGGATTCATACATCCGATTTGGACGCCACACGGACAGGTTCTCACCCGGATTCAGCCGCCTGATCATTATCATCATTATGGAATATGGAATCCCTGGACTCATGTGCTGTATGAAGGAGATACGGTAGATTTCTGGAATATAAGCTCCAAACAGGGAACAGTTCGTTTTTCTAAATTTCTTTTTGTTGTAAACGGATCAGTCTTTTCAGAATTCGGTGCATTTCATGAACATGTGGTTTTCAAAAAATCAGGAGTGGAAAAAGTGGCATTAAACGAAGTACAGAGTATAAGGGTTTTTTGCCCTCAGGATAACCAGGATTTTTTTATTGTCGATTTCAATATTTCCCTCAGCCCTGCTGATGATTCCCCGTTCAGGATCCTGGAATACAGTTATGCAGGGCTGGGATGGAGAACTACTGAGAAATGGGATAAAAACAACAGTATGGTACTGACATCTGAAGGTAAAACCAGGAAAGACGCTGATGGAAGCAGAGCACGCTGGTGTTTAATCCAGGGGGAAATTGATAATGATTATGCGGGAGTGGTAATGATGTCATTCCCAACTAATTATAATTTCCCTGAACCGCTCAGGATCTGGCCCGAAGACCAGTACAACCGCGGTGATATGTTTGCAAATTTCTGCCCGACAAAAAATATGGACTGGTTGTTAATGCCGTGGCAGAATTATGTATTGAAATACAGGTTTCTGGTCTTTAATGGTCGTGTGGATAAAGAAAAAGCGGAGAGTGCATGGAATTATTATACCTGCCCTCCTGAAATTAAAATTAAAAAATATTGAATTTTTGAAAAGATGAAAAGAAGGAAATTCATTTCGAGTACCATGACTGCTGCGGCAGGAACAGTAATTCTGCCAACCATTATTCCTTCATCAGTTTTCGGAAAAAATCCTCCCAGCGATAAGATCAATATCGGATGGATAGGTTGTGGCAGGCAGGGACGGGGTGATTTATCAGAAACAATAAGGTTTGATTCTGCCATGGTAGTAGCCGTTTCTGATGTAGACTCAAAAAGAGCAATGCTTGGTAAGCAGTTTATTGAAAACTTTTACACCAGAAAGACTGGAAGCGCTGGGTATGTTAATGTAAAAAAGTATGGTGATTATCATGAGATCATTGCCGATAAAGGTATTGATGCTGTGATTATCACAACACCCGATCACTGGCATTCACAACCTGCCATTGAAGCAGCGCTGACAGGTAAAGATATCTATCTGGAGAAACCAACCTCGCTTACAATTGCAGAGGGAAGATTGCTTAGTGATGTGGTAAGAAGTAAAAAGGTTATTCTGCAGGTTGGAACACAGCAACGATCCAGCGACCAATGGAGAATAGCTGCCGAACTTGTAAGAAATGGCAGGATAGGAAAATTGCATACCGTAAAAATAGGACTTCCCGGAGACCCATCCGGTCCTGAAGCAGAGGAGATGCCGGTACCTGAAAACCTGAACTATGATATGTGGTTAGGATCAACACCTGAAGTTTATTATACAGAAATACGGGTACATCCGCAAAATAGTTTCGATCGTCCGGGATGGCTCAGGTGCGAACAGTTCGGTGCCGGGATGATAACCGGATGGGGACAACACCATTTTGATTC
>CAZLCF010000463.1:0-1773 GCA_964557905.1 uncultured Rikenellaceae bacterium
TTCTGCCGTAGGTTTAAACCTGACGTTTTAACAGCAATAGGGGGTATTTTTGCAGCTCATGTCGGATGGCTTATAAGAAAACCTGTGATAGTCTGGGATGATACTGAACATGCGGTAATTTCTCATAGGATGACATTTCCTTTTGCAACGGCTGTTTATACGCCTGATTGTTATATGGTTAATCTCGGCAGAAAACAGGTTCGTTATCTCGGCTGTCACGAATTGGCATACCTTCATCCGAACAGATTCACACCTGATAAAAATGTTTTGGAAAGTATCGGTGTTGATGCTGACCAGAAGTATTGTCTGGTTCGGTTTGTCAGTTGGCAGGCCCATCATGATATCGGCCAGCACGGATTTGATAATAGTAAAAAGATTTATTTCATTGAACAAATCGCTAAATATGCAAAACCATATATTACTTCTGAATCGCCTTTGCCTGCGGAACTGAAGAAATACCAATTACGAATCCCAGTTCACCAGATACATCATTTAATGGCGTTTGCCAGTCTGTGTGTTGGCGAGGGGGCGACGATGATAAGCGAATCTGCCATTCTGGGAGTTCCCGGAGTATATATAAATACTCAAAAACTGGGTTATATTAATATGCACGAGAAGTACGGTCTGGTAAAGCAAACAACCGATACCGATGAAGCTTTAAAAATGTGTATCGAATTTTTAAGCGACGAGAATATTAAAGAAAAATGTGGTATTGCCAAGCAGAAATTTTTAAGCGAGAAAATAGATGTTACTCAATATGTCGTTCAAACAATCGAACACAGATTTCTCCAATGATGGCATTCATACAGGATGTTATACCGTGACAAGCCGAAAAGACGAAGGGTTCTAAGGAAACTCTTTGAGTACTTTTGAATATGAAGAAACATTGATATTCCAATAATCCATTCACGAAAGAAGGAAAGGTTGATGACTAATAAAAGAGTTTACTTGATTACCGGGGCGACTGGTTTTATAGGTTCTTGTCTTCTGAGGGAATTAATCACTAAGAATGAAAGAGTGCATATTATCTTGAGAAGAGGAGCTAAGTTATGGCGAATAAAAGATATTCTGGGCAAAACAAATGTTCATTTTAACAATTTATCCAATTTAGATAAACTATCTAAGTTGATTAACAAGATTAAGCCGGACATCATCTACCACCTTGCGACTTATGGGGCGTATCCTTCTCAAAGCAATGCAAATTTATGTATAAAAACTAATATAAACGGAACTTGGAATCTATTAAATGCTACAGCTAATATTGATTATGAATTGTTTGTGAATACGGGGAGTTCATCAGAATATGGATTTAAGATGTCTCCTATGAAGGAGAATGATTTTCTTGAACCAGCCAGTTATTATGCCGTTACAAAAAGTTCACAAACCTTACTTTGTTCATATTTTGCAAAAAAAACCAAGAAGCCTGTAGTAACTCTTAGGCTGTTTTCTGTTTATGGTTCATATGAAGATGGGGATAGATTTATTCCAACGCTATTAAAATCTCTATATTTTCATAAAAAGATGAATTTAGTTTCTCCAAATATCGCCAGAGATTGGATTTATGTGGATGATGTGGTTGACGCTTATTTGTTGGTAAATGAACTTAACAAATACGGAGGTGAAGTATTCAACATTGGCACTGGTATCCAGAAAACTATCAAAGAAGTTGTTGAATTGGCTGTTGAAGCAACAGGGGAGAAAACTGTCTTCAAATGGAAGGGGATGAAAGACAGGATTTGGGATACTGATTATTGGGTTGCAGACACCTCTAAA
>CAZLCF010000464.1:0-1770 GCA_964557905.1 uncultured Rikenellaceae bacterium
GATTATCGCGTTTTTGCCAAGGATATTCTGGCTGTCATTAAAGATAAACCGGTATCTTTTGAGGTTTTGTCCGATGATTTTAGAGAAATGGAGCGGCAGGCGCTGGAGATCGCTAGCTGGGGTAACAACGTTTATGTCAAGATCCCAGTTACCAATACAAAGAGAGAAACATGCTATGCTTTGGTGAAAAAAGTAGCTGCACAAAAAGTCAAGCTGAATGTAACCGCCCTTATGACGCTTACACAAGTCAGAGATGTTGTTGCTGCACTGGACTCTAATGTGCCTAGCTATATCTCAGTGTTTGCTGGTCGTATTGCTGATACTGGTCGCGATCCTGTGTCGTTGATGGCCGTTGCTGTTAAATTGCTTCGCGTAAATCCGAAGGCCGAGTTGATTTGGGCCAGCTCGCGCGAATTGCTGAATATCTTTCAAGCCGATGCGATAGGTTGTCAAATCATTACTGTAAGTAACGATATTTTGAATAAGTTATCTTTGGTGGGTTACGACCTTGATGCGTATTCACTTGATACGGTTAAAATGTTCCGTAACGACGCGATTGCCGCTTCGTTTAGCCTTTGATAAGTGTAATGTTTCATAATAATCAATAAGATGCTTTTGCTGTAATTTTAAAAACGACAAAATATGTATGATGTCTGTGGCTCAATAGTTGTATTTAAAAATGATAAGGATGTTTTAAGGAAAGCAATTATGAGTTTTTTGAATACCGAATTGAACGTTCATCTTTACGTAATAGACAACTCTCCAACAGACGAATTGAAGAATGTTTGCGCTGGCGAAAATACAGAATACATTTTTGCTAATAATAACTTGGGTTTTGCAACCGCTCATAATATTGCCATAAAAAATTCAATAAAAAATGGCGTTAAATACCATTTGGTCTTAAATCCAGATATGTATTTTGAAAAGGGGGTCATAAAAGAGTTATATAACTTTATGGAGAATAACCTGGATGTAGGTTTGGTTATGCCGAGGGTTTTATATCCCGATGGATCTGTTCAGTATCTGTGTAAGCTATTACCCACGCCGTTGGATTTAATACGAAGACGTTTTCTTCCGGAAAAGGTCTTCTCAAAGCGGAATTTTTTTTATGAGTTGCGGTTTACCGGCTATGACAAGATAATGGACGTACCCTATTTATCTGGTTGTTTTATGTTTATTAGAACAGAGGCCTTAAGCCATGTTGGCTTATTTGATGAGCGATTTTTTATGTATCTGGAAGATATCGATCTCAGTAGAAGAATACATAAGCATTATAGAACTATATATTATCCGGAAGTATCTGTTTTCCATCAGTATGAAAAGGGTTCTTACAAGAATATTACACTGCTGAAATATCACGTGCAGTCTGCTATCAGATATTTTAATAAATGGGGATATTTCTTCGACAAAGATCGGCGGGAGATAAATAAAAAGGTTGTGGAAAAATTAAACACCTTATGAAAATACAATTATTTATATTTCTGATAAATATTATTTTGATAAACCTTGGTTTTCTTCTTTCTTTTTGGATTAGATACGGCCTACCGTTTCCTAAATACAATTTCTTGCCTTACAAAAAAAGCTTTATGTTTCTAACGCTGATATACATATCAGCTTTGAGTTTTTTCAAGATAAATATGAAAATTTTCAGTTAAAGCAATTGCAATGCAGTTACTCCTGACGAAAGTAGTAGAGCCGCACCATTCAATAAATACGGCGAGAGCAAATATGCTGCGGAGCAAATCTTTACAAAGTGGGCATCGGAAGATA
>CAZLCF010000465.1:0-1760 GCA_964557905.1 uncultured Rikenellaceae bacterium
TATTAAACAAGGAACTAAGACTTCTTCTGAGCATCAGTTTTGGTATATTTTTATTTATCCTTTTTTTTCAGCCATTTCCTCTCGAAAGATTCGATTTTAACAACAGGCTGCTGTTTGTTGCAGGTTTTGGAGCAATTGTCTTTTTATTCATGTTCCTGCTCCGTGTTGCTATTCCCTGGATGATTCAAAAAAATCATCAAAATGGGAACGAACCTGTCCTGACTTCTTACCTGAGCGGCTTCATTATTTTAGCTTTGTGTTCGGTCGCTTTTACCTTCTATCTGAGGTATGTGGGATCAGTAAGTATCTCCTTCTATATCGTTTTTAAAGTAGTATTGATCTGTCTCGCACCGCCAGTGGTTTTAAAATTATATGATGTAAATAAAGAATTAATTCAACAAAATGAATCTCTGATTTCAGAGAGGAAAATTATTCAAAAACAGGTCGAAAAATACGAAGAAGATAACCTGAACAAATCTATTGAGTTTATTTCTGAAACCAGTGCTGAAAACCTGACCATTATTATTGCAGAGGTTGTCTTTATTCAATCTGCTGATAATTATGTGGAAATAGTATATATGGATGGTGATAAATTTAAGAAAGAGCTTATCCGGAATACATTAAAGAACATTGAGCTTCAGATTAAACAATATTCGAATTTTATTCGTTGCCATAGAACATGCATAGTAAACATGCATTACATCGAAAAGCTTAATCAGGATTATAGCAGTCATTGGATAACAATAAAGGGATACCAGGAAAGAATCCCAGTTTCGCGGCAGTATCTGCTAAAGCTTAAAGAAGCCTTGTAAACAATCAGGGGCGAATACCATCTGCCCCGGATATCTGACATTTATCCCCATTTTGTTTGATTAATCCCTGATTAGCGAGAGTTAATCCCTTTTTTTTGCTGTGGATATATCATGAAAATATCTTTGGCCAAATTTATTTTGAAGGTATTATGAATATTTTATTGGTATATCCTCAGTATCCGGTTACATTCTGGAGCTTTAAACATGCTTTAAAGTTTATATCCAAAAAGGCATCAAATGTACCTTTGGGCTTAATTACTGTAGCATCATTATTGCCTGACTGCTGGAATAAGAAGCTCACGGATCTCAATGTTACCAGGCTTAAGGATAAAGATATTAAATGGGCAGATTATGTTTTCATCAGCGCTATGTCTATTCAGCTGGCTTCGGTAAAACAAATTATTGAGCGATGCAAACAGCTTAATACCAAAATGGTAGCAGGTGGCCCCTTATTTACTGAAGAATATGAGCAGTATACTGAAATAGACCATTTAGTACTTAATGAAGCAGAAATAACCTTACCTCTTTTTATTGAAGACCTTAAAAACGGCAGACCAAAAGAGATTTATCAGTCAGATAAATTTGCTGATATCACAAAAACCCCCATGCCTGATTATTCACTTTTAAAATCCGGTAAATATGCAACGGCAGGAATACAATATTCAAGAGGATGCCCTTTTGATTGCGAATTTTGTGATATTACAGCCCTGTTTGGCCGCCATGTTCGTACAAAAACCTCTGCCCAGATTATTGCTGAATTGGACCAGTTGCTGAGAACAGGATGGAGGGGCAGTGTGTTTTTCGTAGATGATAATTTTATCGGGCATAAAAAGAAATTAAAGAGTGAATTGCTTCCGGCTATTATCAACTGGATGGAGTTAAATGACAATCCGTTCAGTTTCATAACAGAAGCTTCTATTAATCTGGCTGACGATAAAGATCTGATGG
>CAZLCF010000466.1:0-1715 GCA_964557905.1 uncultured Rikenellaceae bacterium
AAAAAGAGAAGGCGATAAGAAGGGAAGAAAAGAAGTTAAAAATCTCATGGTATAACAATTTTAATATGCTAAAGATATTGAGAAGGATGGAGGCTATATCTTTATGAAGCATTACCGTCATTGTTTAAATGACATATGCGTAGAATGGCTAAATAAATTGATTTGGGTAATTCCGGTTTTGTTTTTAAATTCGATATTTTAAAATAATAGGTTATGAATTCAAGAAGAAAAGTATTCTTTTTAATAAGCATATTTTGCTTATTAAACCTGTGTGGATTTCAGAATAATAATTCTGGTACCATTTCGGTCAATAGTCCTGATGGCAGAATTCGTGTAGAAATATACAAAGACGCTGATTCAAAGCTTTTGTACAAAGTTGAGGCCACCGGAAAGGAGATAATTACTCCTTCACGACTCGGCATTGTAAGTGATAGTATTGATCTGGGTTCAAATATCAGGTTTGGATCTGTTGAATCGGGCCGGATAGATGAGACATATTCTGTTTTTGGTGTTCATAATAAGGCAGTTAATCGTTGTAATACGAGAACTGTTGAAATTCAGACCGAGGGAGAAAACTGGTTTCTTGATATACGCGCATACGATGATGGTGTTGCAGTTCGTAGCCGTCTTGCAGCCAGGGCAAACCGTCATATCCGGGGCGAAGCCACAGAATGGAAGGTTCCGTCTGGTACTTTATACTGGTATCAGACTGACCTTGTTTCATACGAAGGAACATTTGCAAAAGTTTTAGTTGACACTCTTGCTCCCGATCAAATTATTGGATTACCTGTAACCGCATTATTGCCTTCAGGTAATTATACCCTGTTAACGGAAGCCAGCCTGGTGGATTATTCCGATCTGGCAGTAAAATCAGCCGGTGAAGGGACTTTAAAGGCATTCTTCCATGCCGAAGAGGAGGGATGGAACACAGATGATGAAGTTATTCAGCCATGGAGAGTGATCCTTATTGCGAATGATCTAAACGCTTTGGTCAATAGTGATCTGATACGAAATCTTTGTCCCCTGCCGTCTTCCGATCTGGTAAATGCAGACTGGATAAAACCGGGTCGTGTTGCATGGAACTGGTGGTCAACACCTGCACTGGTATATAACCAGCAGCATCAATGGGTTGATTGGGCAGAACAATTAGGCTTTGAGTATTACCTGATTGATGCAGGATGGACACGATGGCAGGAAGGTACTATGAATGCGTGGGATTGTCTTACAGAGGTAGTCAGTTATGCAAAGTCAGTCGGAATCAATATCTGGATTTGGGTTCATTCACGGGAGGTTGCTAATGAAGCCGACCGGAAAAGGATATTAGAAAATGCAGTAAAAGCAGGTGTGTCGGGTATCAAAATCGATTTTGTTCCAAAATGTACACGCGAATGGTCAAACTGGTACGAGGCAACTTTACGGGATGCTGCAAAAATGAAGCTTATGATAGATTTTCATGGAGCCGTAAAGCCTACAGGCCGTGAACATACATGGCCTAATGAACTGACCCGTGAAGCTGTCAGAGGGCATGAGTACCATATCAAAAGGTATAATCGTATACTGGAACCTGACCATGATTGTATATTACCATTTAACCGCTTTGTCCAGGGATTTGCTGATTACACTCCAACTGTTTTTAATCCATCCGAACTCCTCGGATATACCTGGTCCCGGGAAATTGCACAGGCAATTGTGTTTACATCACCATTTCTTTGTTA
>CAZLCF010000467.1:0-1712 GCA_964557905.1 uncultured Rikenellaceae bacterium
CAGTCCACAGAACCTCCGGCCCTTTCTCAGGCCAGGTACGTAAAATGCCTTTCTGGGGAGATGTACTATTCCTGTTTGGTCCCAGGTACTGGGGCCAGTCCTGTGAATAGATATCAGCTAAACAGGAGAATAAAATAATGGATGTGAAGAGCAGCTTGATTTTTTTCATAGTTTTATTGGTTTAAGAGTGTTTTTATAAAGATAAAATTTAGTTGCATATAGCCTGATAAACAATCCTCTAAAAAGAAAAAATCAGGATGCAAGACGAATCAAATATGGAATTCATTATTTGGATGCATTCTGATCCTTATCAAAAATATCTGTCAGCCACCTGTCAAAATCAATTATCCACTTGCCATCTCCGGACACTATAACCATACCTACCATAGTATTATTCATTTATATGTCTTTGCCAGAATCGAACGGCCAGATCGAGCCAACCTTCAGCATCAGTTCCTGTTCCAAGACCGAAACCGTGCCCTGCACTCTGATACCTTCTGTATTCGACTTCAACTCCTGCATTTCTTAAATTCTCCACTCGCCTGTCTACTGTATTAACGTTGGCTATCCCATCGTTGGCGGCAACTGTAATGAAAGCTGGAGAGAAATCCTTCGACCAGGAAGATTGTCCTGTATACGCAATTACGACTGTTACTGGTTTGGGGATATTATCTCCTCCATAAGCTTTTACTCCGCTTAATGCTATGTCTCCTGCCATCCTGGCTCCGGCAGATCCTCCCCAGACCGAATAATTCGTAGTGCTTACTTTGAGAGTTTCCGAATTTTGGAATATGAAAGATATCGCTGCCGCCAGATCTTCTGTGGCCTTTTGTCCACTGCCAATGCGATATCGTATCACAAATGCATTTAAACCTTTTTTGCTGATTTCTTGTGCAATTGGAAATCCTTCGTGAAGTGAACCAACATAGGAAAACCCTCCACCGGGGCAAATTACTGCAAACGGAGCATCAGGTCTGCCTCGGAAGAAAAACAGTCCGGTATTCATTTTACCAGGATCCTGCTCCTTCTGCTCATCAGTATAGTAATTATAGAAAATTGTGTTGCCGGCATCTGCTTCGTCAATCATATGGTTTAGGGCGCCGACAACAATGTCAGGTTCAATATGGTTGTGATATGGCATAAGTAAACCAATATCAGACAACTTTGTATTATAAAAACCTGAATTATTATCAAGAGGTAACAACAACTCACCAAAACCTTTAAATGCAGGGTAATTTACAATATCACTTACATAATTATTGGTTGTCAGATGCTTATATGCTCCCACTTTATCTCCCTTTTGTTCTGATTCACGGGTATTATTTACAACTCCGGGCTTATCCTCAACAGTACAACTTAAAATGATTACCACTAAAAGGAAAAATATAGAGTTATAGACAAATGTCAACAAAATCCTGCTTACCCAGCTCTGACAAGAATAGCGTTTCTTCTTTTTTAATTTCATATGTTAAAAGCATAAATCAGACCCACATTCCAAAGGAAATCATATTCAGACGGAATATTTGACTTCAGTGGTTTATTTATCAACGCCGATACTGAAAGCGGGAAATTCTTCTTTCTAATTGAAAATGTGGTGTTTAAATAAACACCATCCTTATCATCCATTTTCAGATAGTATATCTCCGGACCAAACCTGGCAACCATATTCTTTGTTATGGGGATGTTAGAAATACTCGGTCTGAACGAAACCA
>CAZLCF010000468.1:0-1698 GCA_964557905.1 uncultured Rikenellaceae bacterium
ATTTCTGGTGGGAATACAAGCTTGTCGTACCGAAGGGATTTACGCGTTTCCTGGGCGCCGTATCTTCAATTACAGATTCAGGCATACCGGTACATTTTTTCACCGGAAATCACGATATGTGGATTGGCGACTATCTTTCAAAAGAGTGTGGCATCACTTTGCATACCGGTCCGTTTACAACATCATTTAACGGGAAAAAATTTCATCTGGCCCATGGTGAAGGTCTGGGTACTCAAAATACCGGTTTCAGGATACTCCTTAAAATATTTCATAATAAACCTCTCAGGGTTATGTATTCTGCTCTTCATCCTTCACTGGGTGTTGGTTTAGGGCATCGATGGTCGTTAAACTCAAGGCTGGGCAAGGGCATTACGACAGATTTCTTGGGAGAAGAGAAAGAAGACCTTATCAGGTATGCCGGCACTGTCTGTGAAAATGAAAAAATTGATTATTTCATATTCGGTCACCGTCATCTGGCAACGACTTTTAAAATGAAGGAGGGGGCAGAGATAGTTTTTCTTGGTGACTGGATAAAAAACAGCAGTTTTGCTGAATGGAATGGCAGCAGCCTTTTACTCAGGATGTTACCTTAAGGATTTTAATCCTCAACTTTAATAGTAAGAGTATAATAGGAATAAAGGTCATTGATCTTTTCAAACTCGTAGACAAGCTTGTTGCCTGATTTCCTGGCCATATCAATAAGTCCCATATTCCCGGTACTGTCAGAGTCTGATGTCTGGTTTGAAAGAGATTTCCGGAATAATTCCTTCAGTCCCGCTCTGTCATATTTATTTATTGTGTCAAGTATATCTTTCAGATGAGCTACTTTGTTATTCTTGATCAAATTGCCTGTAGTAAGTAAGTATGTCTTATTCTTGAGCCTGATCATTGCAACAGGCATGCCGAATTTTTCTTCAGGTTTTATTCCGGGACTGTATTTTGCAACATTTTCTATTATCTCTACCAGTATGCTGAATACTCTCCTGCGCTGATTTGATTTGATATCATTTTCATTTAACTGGGCCTCAGTAAATGAAAGCACTTCCTTCCCCAATTCGGGAGTGATATGTCCCGACCATAACAGGTATATATTATTATCCGCCATCATATTTTCAAGCTGGAAAACAGCTTTGCCGCGGAACGGCTTTTCTTTCTTGCCATAGTGCATCCCGACACCTTCTGAATCAACTGTTTTACTTAAGATGAAATATGAATTCTCTTCATCGAGACTTACAAAATCATAATCGAGCTTATTCCCCGTTTTCTTTGCCATCTCGATAAGTCCCAGTCCTGCGCCGCCCTTATTGCTGAATTCTGAATTACTCAGCATCTGCCTGTAAACAGTCCTGATTTCACCGGTTGCAAGATTATTGATCTCATCCAGGCGTTTTTTAAGATCTTCAATATTTGAACTCAGAATAACATTCCCCGTGGTCACGGTATAACCCCCGTTTACTTTTGAATAAACCACCAGAGACATTCCGGCATGCCCACTGCCATTACTATGCCTTGTGACATTCTGAAGGCTTTCAAGCACAAACATGAAGAGCCTCTTTCTGCCTAAAAAGCCAAACTCCGAATGTTCCATCTCCTTCTCCAGCAACATCAGAAGCGGAACGGAATTGTCCCTGGTAACAACGCCTCTGTAAACGAACATAAGGCGTTCTTTCATCATTTTATTTCTAATCTTTTGTAACA
>CAZLCF010000469.1:0-1694 GCA_964557905.1 uncultured Rikenellaceae bacterium
ACTATCAGAACGACGGAGATTCTGTTTACCGCCTGTTCTATGATATGATAAAAGGAGGTGATTACAGGGCCCGTGAAGCCAACGTTTACCGGGCTGCCGAGGTAAGCAATGATGTGATTGATCACTTTACGGCTCTGGGAGTGCCGTTTGCCCGTGATTATGGAGGGACCCTTGATACCCGGTCCTTTGGCGGAGTACAGGTATCACGTACCTTCTACGCAAAAGGACAGACCGGCCAGCAGTGTCTGCTCGGCTGTTACTCCTCGCTAAACAGGCAGATAAAAAAAGGGAATGTTACTATGTACCCGCGGCGTGAAATGCTTGACCTTGTTGTTATTGACGGAAAAGCACGGGGCATAATAGCTCGCAATCTTCTGACAGGTGAAATAGAACGGCATGGGGCTCATGCTGTGGTCCTGGCTACCGGAGGTTACGGGACAATCTATTATCTCTCAACGCTTGCAGTAAATTCCAATGCTTCGGCAGCCTGGAAGGCTCACAAGAAAGGTGCATTTTTTGCAAATCCGAGCTTTGTTCAGATCCATCCTACCTGTGTTCCTCAGCTGAATGAATTTCAGTCCAAGCTGACCCTTATGTCGGAATCACTTCGAAATGATGGCCGAATATGGGTTCCAAAAACCAGGGATGATACGCGTCCGGCAAATGATATTCCAGAAGAGGAAAGGGATTATTTTCTCGAAAGAAGATATCCTGCTTTTGGTAATCTTGTGCCTCGTGATGTTGCTTCGAGAGCAGCAAAAGAGAGGTGCGATGCCGGTTACGGGGTTGGTGAAACAAAGCTGGCAGTTAATCTTGATTTCAGGGATGCAATTAATAAACAGGGAAAGAAAGTTATCGAGAATAAATACGGGAACCTGTTTGAGATGTACAAAACAATAACCGGAACAGATCCCTATGAGGAACCTATGCGGATATATCCGGCCGGTCATTATACCATGGGAGGACTCTGGGTTGATTATGAACTGATGACAACAATACCCGGACTCTACGCAATAGGCGAGGCAAACTTTTCCGATCATGGGGCAAACCGTCTGGGTGCAAGCTCCCTGATGCAGGCGGCCGGAGATGGTTATTTTGTTCTTCCGAACACTATCAGCAATTACCTGGCCGACGAGATCCATGTTCCAAAGATCTTAACCGATAAACCGGAATTTGCCGAAGCTGAAAAAGCAGCGGTCGAAAGACTCAATAAGCTTGTGTCCATAAAAGGAAAACAGACTGCAGCATCATTCCATAAAAGGCTGGGAAAAATAATGTGGGATTATGCTGGTATGACCCGGAATGAGGCAGGTCTTAAAAAAGCCCTTGGCATAATAAAGGAATTGCAGGATGAATTCTGGAAAGATCTGATTATTCCCGGAACTGCAAATGAACTTAATATGGAGCTGGAAAAGGCAGGAAGAGTGGCTGATTATTTTGAGCTTGCACAACTGCTTATCACTGATGCACTTAACAGGAAAGAATCATGCGGCGCTCATTTCAGGGAGGAGTACCAGACACCTGATGGTGAAGCTATGAGAAACGATGCTGAATTTGCCTATGTGGCTGCATGGGAATATGCCGGCGAAGGAAAACCGCATATACTGCACAAGGAAGAACTGAAGTTTGAGGAAGTAGAAATGAAAGTCCGTAGTTATAAATAAAAGTCTTGCAGGTCCTGCAAGTCTTGCAAG
>CAZLCF010000470.1:0-1671 GCA_964557905.1 uncultured Rikenellaceae bacterium
CCCTTATTTTCTTTGAGAACAGAATTACATTTACCAGTCCCCTGCGTTCCGTATAAACTATTGTATTACCATCGAAGCTGACAGCAGGATTTTCATTTATTGATCCCTGGCTGAAGTCTGTTCCAAGGATTTTTTTGCTCATCATTACCGGATTTTCCTTGAACCCCATGGCAATCTTGCTCGCCCGGATCTGCTGATCAACGAAATCGATATTTTCCATACCACCTTTACCTTCAGTCTCTTTTGCGAGGCTTCTGAAGTTCTGAAGAGTATTAAGTCCCTTTTCCAGCTCATTATTGATAAGATAGGCTTTTGCCAGGTAGAAATAAGTATCAAGGGGAGCCCTCTTTTCTTTGAAGGATCCGGGTTTTGCATCGTATGATGCATTTTTAACTGCTGCCTCAAGGTATGGTATCGCCTTGTCCTTTTCGTCAGGAATATTCAGATAGCACGTGCCGATTTTATATGTAATATTAAGATTTTCAGGATTTTCCAGCAGGATATACAGCTGGTTTGCCAGCTCATATTCTTCATACAGATAATAAGCTTCCGCTTGAGTAAAAATCTCCTTCATCTCCTTAGTTGACTGAGCAGAAGCAGCAACAGAAAAAATAACCAGAGTCAATAGCTGCAACTTAAGGCGGTATGTTTTAACTCTGAAATTTTTCATCATAACAAATATATAATTTTTAAGGATGAATAGATCGGTATTATGGCATATTTATTGAAATGTGACCATATAAATATCCTCTTTCCCCATACCTTCTGATTCCTTAAAAACGGAATAATAGCCTGATTTACCATCCCCGACAGGCATGAAGAATATATTGTCGTCGGGAGTGTTTAACGGGTATCCAAGATTTTCAGGAGTGCTCCAGAGATCGTTTGACTGAAGATCAGATCTGAAAAGATCATATCCTCCTATATTACTGTGACCCTGGGAGCTGAAGAAAAGAGTGTTACCATTATTGATGAGAAAAGGGCGGTCTTCATTGAATGGCGTATTGACCTGCGGACCAAGATTAACAGGAGGTCCCCAGTCACCATTTACTTTTCTTGAAATATAAAGGTCAAGCCCTCCGAATCCTCCCGGACGATCAGAAGCAAAGACCATCTGTTCCCCGTCTTCTGAAACAAAACCATGTGATTCCCAGTATTTTGTATTGATGTTTTTATTCAATCTTACACCTTCTCCCCACCTGACGCCATCAAATGCACAGGTGTATATGTCGCTGTTGAAATCATCATCCTTTGACAGGAATAATACTTTCCCGTCAGATGAAAGACAGGATATGTACATATCGCCGTCAGACTGAAGTTCAGGAGTCATATTTACCGGAGCGCTCCATTTACCATTTATAAGTTTTGACAGCATAATTGCATCATAAAACTTCATGGATACCATAAATGCAAATGATTTTCCATCAGCAGAAATGACCGGATTGAAATTTGATTTATCGTCATTGAAAGTTTTCCCCAGGTTCTCCTCAATAAAGGTTACAGGTTTGGCAATAATCTCTTTTGCCATATCGCACGATTTTATCTGGAAGTTTACAAAATCAAGGTTTTTCCTGTCACCAGGAAGAAGAGTAATTAGATACCTGGTAAACACTTCTTTTGCCTTATCAAACTGATAGTTGATCTTGTAGGCTGAAGCCAGATCATACAATG
>CAZLCF010000471.1:0-1661 GCA_964557905.1 uncultured Rikenellaceae bacterium
TATTCCCTGATAAGGACCTTATCATTTAGCCTATAGATATTATCTGCAGGTGATTCCTCAGCATCTGTAATGATAACTGTTCCTTCAGGGGAGGCTTTAATAAACATTTCGAGCTCCTTTTTATCTGTCAGATCATAAAAAAGGTCCTTATTCCGGTGATGATGGAAAAAGTAAGTCATCATTGTTCCGAAAGGGCATATCGTTACACACGATTTGCAGGATATGCAAAGGTTGGTATGCCTTTTGATTATTCCCTGTTGGTCTTTTTCCAGCGCTTCAGCCGGACAGACAGCAATACAAGGTGCATCCTCACATTTTCTGCATGTATACCTGAATGAGGCGAGCTCCCTGATAGTCTTGAGGCCGTCTTTATTCCCAGACTTGCTGAAAAATCCTTCGGCAAGAGGAAGAGCAGGATTGTCAACCAGTGCTTTGCGGAGTTTGATCATATCTATCAGGATCTGGGTCATAACGGTTATTGTTATAGGGTCATCTGGTTCATCAGTTGGAATCTGGTATCGCTTAGCCTGTGAGAAATGGTCTGAGCTATTTTTGACATGGTCTTAAAGCCAAAATCACAATCCTCCTCAATTTTTTTATTTAGCTTTTTTGAATCTATGGCAATAACTGTTGCTGGTGTCATAGCCATTACCCAGGCAGTCGAAATGTAAGGTGCAAAAACAGCCGACCAGGAAAAAAGCTGACCTTCTTCAATAGTCCCGAGGTGAATCCTTTTCTCTCCAGGCAGGCTTATTCCAAGGGAGAGAGTGCCTTCAAGAAGCACATAAACCTCGGAGAGCTCATCATACTGCTCAAAGATAACCTCTTTAACCTTAAACTCTTTTATTGAGCTTATCCCGGCAATCACAGAAAGCTGCTTTTCGGTATAATTATCGAAAAACCTTATTTTCTTAAAAACATCAGTCTTGAGTGCCATAATCAGGATTTTTAATTTATTATTTTTCTCTTCTGTTTCAGTTTCATTTAAGTCATTTCCAGATATCAGGAGTGTTTTTCAATTCGTTGTATGTGAAAACAGGACCGTCCTTGCATACAAAAAACTCTCCCAGCATGCAGTGTCCGCATTTACCCAGACCACATGACATGTTCTTTTCCATCGACAGGTAGATATCGTCCTCATTATAACCCATTTCAAGCAGTCTGATCGTACCGAATTTCATCATTATGGGAGGACCACAAACAACAGCCACAGAGTTCTTGAGATTGATTTTAATTTTGTCAAGTAGCACTGTGGCAACACCCACCGATTCATTCCACTCGCTGTCAGCTTTGTCAACCGAGCGATAAGCTTCAAATTTTTCTGTTCTGTTAAGACGTTCAAAGAGCGGTTTGTAAATACAGTCGGCAGGAGTTTTTGATCCATAGCAAAGTATCACTTTCTCAAGTTTGTCTTTTACTGCTTCAAGCGCATAGAGCAGCGATCTTATAGGAGCCAGTCCGCACCCTCCGCCAAGGATCAGTACCTCTTTCCCGAAGAATTTTTCAATAGGGTAACCTCTTCCGTAAGGCCCTCTGATGCCCATAAAAACTCCCGGCTTAAGATTGTGCATATATTCGGTCACATATCCAGTTTTCATTACAGTCACTTCAAGCTGTTCTGTAACAAGAGGTGAGGAGGATGGTGTAAAAGGTGCCTCTCC
>CAZLCF010000472.1:0-1637 GCA_964557905.1 uncultured Rikenellaceae bacterium
TGATAGAGATCATAGGCTCTTACCAGGTTGGGATTTTCCAATCTGCAGGGAGTGCACCATGCCGCCCAGATGTCGAGTAATACCACCGATCCTCTTGTAGAAGAAAGCATAATGGTGTCTCCCTGAGGATTGGGAAGAGCTATTTCAGGGGCTTTATCCCCTCCCGGGGGGATAGTCTTGATATTAATCTGTTCCTCAGCAATGGAAACCATTTCACCGACCTGCTCATGAAGGGACTTAACCGGCTCATATTCAGGGTAGAGCAGCCACATTGATGAATCAACCTTTACATAATAATTCAGGTCTTTCTGTGGATGAAGTATATACTCGCCTGGTGCCACCTGCTGATATAATGCAACAAGACTGACCAGAGATGTAATGTTCTCATCAATATAATTCCTTGTATATAGATTTATTTCATTCAGGTATCCCTGTGCCAGGCTGTCCAGTCTTTCCATGACAAGAGGCAGTTCGGGCTTATCAAGATTCTGTATGTAAACACTCCGAAGGGCGGAAAGCTTATCGATGGTTTCCCGGAGTCTTATATTATAGGCGGATAAAAGTTCTGTCCCCTTTGAACCGGAAAGCGATAAAGGGTAATTCAATGAATCGCGGTAAGCTGTCAGTTCGATCTTTTCACCTGGTTCAAGCAGCATGGTAAGGAAATTGGAATTATCGGTTTTTAACAGATAAAAAGAGGGAAAATCGATTTTTCTGGTCAGAGAAAATGTACCATCGTCCGAAACAGGAACAGAATCGACTGTCAGCAGTTCATTTGATTTAAGTTCGTCAAGAAAAATATATTCGCCCTTTATGCTGTGTATTAGTTTGCCGTTTATTTCATTTATATTATTTTTGCAGCCTGAAATGGTCAGGCCAGCAATAAAAAACAATAATAGTTTCTTATTCATTAAACAAACGATTTATTGATATTTATTTAAAATTATTGAACTGCAAAGTTATGCTTTTTTTGTTCCCGTGCGAGGGGTAGAAAATTTAATTTTTCATACTTCCCGGATTAAGGTTTGCAATGTTGAATAAAATTTGTTATCTTAAAAGACTTTTTATTTAATACAAAATGGTAAGTATATGAGTTACATTAAGTTCGACAAAGGTCAGATAGTAAATCTTGAGTATTCACTTGGACGGGAATTAATAAGGACGAACAGGGCAGGCTCATATGCATCAACAACTCTTGTAGACTGTAATACACGCAAATACCATGGATTACTGGTTTGTCCTGTGGATGAGCTTGGCGGAGGCAGATATGTTCTTCTTTCCTCCCTTGATGTGACCGTGGTTAATAATGATAAGAGCTTCAATATAGGAATCAGGAAATATAGGGGAGATTATTTCAGCCCGAAAGGGCACAAGTATCTCGAGGATTTTGAAACCGAAACAATCCCGATCAGGATCTTCAGGGTCGGCAATGTTTTGCTGAAAGTGGAAAGGCTCCTGGTGCATCATGAGGAGCAATTGCTTATAAGATATACAATTCTTGAAGCGTCAGAGCCTATGAAACTGCAGGTACGGCCATTCCTGGTATTCCGGAGCATCCACCAGCTTACACATGCAAACCTGTGGGCAAACACAAAGATTGAAACCGTGAAAAACGGCATCAAATCAAAAATGTATGA
>CAZLCF010000473.1:0-1580 GCA_964557905.1 uncultured Rikenellaceae bacterium
CTACATTTGTTGGTGCAGCATTTTCAACTGTTGCTGAGATAAGGCTCGCCCACCATGCTGACCAGGAGAAAGGTTTACGTATATTTGAAAAAACCCCATTAATAGGACTATGACGAATACGGGACTGCATGACTATTACAGATATTGTTCAAGAAATTCTTCACCTATACCTTCACCTCCATAATAGGATTCTCCACTGGGTTCCTGACATTCTTTATAAGATCCTCCTATATAAACAATATCCCCTTCACTTTCAGCAAGAACATACCATTCACTAAGATCATTATGTTCAATAGGGACAGAATGACCGGGCTCCAACCCGCAACTTTGACTATTCACATCAGATGCTCCAATTCTGATAATCCCTTGATTATTGTCTGAGGCTGTGGCCGTGAAATATCCCGGACAAGGAACATTTATCACCCTTTCCGCTTCTGTTATAGAAGGTGTTATCTGCCTTGAGATGGGCACATCAGGATAATCCGTATTTGCTTCAATAGGAGGTAATGAATCACTATTGCTTTTTATCAAAGCCAATAAGTCCGTGCTTAACTTGATGCTCGGAAGATTATTGCTATTCAGAGATATGTTTTCAACAGCCTCGCTTATATCCTGCAATAACTGACCAAAAATGATATTTGCTATAATCAGTGAATTAAAAAGGGATACTGCATGTGCAGCAGACGTTGGAGTGATATTATTAATCCGCAACTGATTATAATGCACCTTCCCCTTAAAAAGATGCATTGTCTTATCGTAAATATTCCTGACTTGGAACTCATTGCCTTGAGCAAAAGCTTCAAAGTTCAAAGAGTAATAACTTACATTATCAATCGTTAATACTCCATCGGAGATGTTTATTCTTACCATTGCTTTACAATTTTATACCGACTTACTACTATTTAATAACCCAAAATTACAACTTTTTTAAGAAAAAGAGTCCAGACTTACTTAAAAATCCGGACTCTCCTCTAAACCTTAAAAACACAAACGGAAAATCAAAAGCACTCTTTATTCATTATCCTCATTATCTTCCGTGTCTTTTTCTCGGCCTTTCCCTCCGATACCTTTCTTGCCGGTCAGTCTCAAAGCCTCAATGTCCTCTTTGAAAGTTCTGTCAATAATATATCGTTCCACAAGTTCTTCGTGTGCATCTTTACCAGGGGCTACATGAAGAACTGGTTGTGGTTTTTCATTTTCGGTTTTCCAATACCAGGTTTTCTTCGCTATTTCATAAACCAGTTTCCCTGTATCTATGACTTCCTGAATTGCAAGACGAGTATCAAACTCCTTATCCGTGTCAACAAGATTCATAAATCTTTTCATCCCTTCCTTATTGTCACTAACCTTTGAATAAAGAGAATTACGCACCTGTGCATCCGTTAATTCATTAACTCCACTAATAAACATTGCCTTAGCAAGTCCACGGAGTTTTTCAATCGGAAGTCCAAGTTTATCACCTCCATACAAAAGATTATTGATTTTAACCGATTTAGCCCTTTCCTCGGCTCTCTTTTCGGCTGCGGTTATAAGATCCTCAAACATGAATTTGACAACTCTTCCCTGATTCTCTCCTCCTT
>CAZLCF010000474.1:0-1579 GCA_964557905.1 uncultured Rikenellaceae bacterium
TGTGTTAAATCCAAATATTTTTTGTGATTGATTAGCAACTTCCTTTTCAAAATCCGACTCTAGGGTATAGTCAAGATATGTGAATACTTGATTTTCAAAAATTAATCTTTCCATTTTTTGTTCTATCTGTAATTATTTGATGACTATCAAAATTAGGTTATTGGCATGACAATTCAAACTTGAAATGCAATAAGAAGTATCTAAAAATGACGTATTTAGCTGAAATAAGCGTCGCTAGAGTACATTTAAGCATTCAATATAGTATTTCTTTAGTTTTAATGCTAGCTTCGTTAAATGACATCTTTAAAGAATCCTCTAATAATACTTATTATTGTTCGTCATCTTTTATTTTTTGAGGTGGACATCTGACAGGGAAAATAAGTGTCGTCTTTCCTTCCCATTCTTCTGTAACGTCAATGATTTTTAAATTCGGATACCGCTTTTCGATTTCTTCTCTCCAATTAGATGGCAATGTCTGCTTTTCATTAGGATTTTCCTGGTTTCCCTCATTTTGAGCACCTTGCTCTTTTTCATTGTCTTTCATAATGCAAAAAATTTAAGTTGGACATTGATTAACTTTTTACATCAAGTGCAATCCGGTAAGTCTTTCTGGTATTTATAACATTTTTGACAGACCGTCCACATCGCTTTACCACCGTGGTGTTATACTCGGTTGGTATTCCACTAAAGGAATTCTTGATGTATTATGAAACAAAGATACAAAACTATCTCTTTATTCCCAATGCAAAAGGAGCTCGGTGTATCATTTAGAAAACTTTTTAAAATATTTTCTGGGGGACACATTTTTAATTGCCCCAAGGTCAAATCTTTGGAATATCTGTTTTAATCTTTTCCCTTGTTTCCTTCCTATTTCTATTATTACTATGGCTAAATACACTTTCAAAGGCTTCCAGCCAAGCCACGAATGTGGCTTAATTTGAATAACCCCCGGCAACAGCCGGGGGTAGTACACAACCTGGCGATGTAAAGCCCTGAATGGGCTTAATAAAGTTGACTATGATTAGGAACTTTTATAACTTAGCTCTTTCTCGCTGTATTATTAACCTAATTATTTTACATCATGTCAAGCTATCGCCAATTGCTTTATCACCTTGTTTTCAGGACAAAGGATAATCTGCCAGCTATTAAACAGGAATATGCAGGACAGCTTTATTCCTACATCAATGGAATAATAAGAAACAAAAACAGTCATCTCTACCGTATTAATGGTACTGAAGATCATCTGCATCTGCTTACTGATATTCATCCATCTTTGGCACTTGCTGATTTTATGAGGGAAGCAAAAGTGGCGACTTCAATATGGATGAAAAACAGTGGGCTTTTTCCGTCTTTCAATGGATGGGCAGACGGGTATGGTGCTTTTACCTGCTCTTATATGGATGCAGGAAGGCTGATAGAATATATAAAGAGTCAGCAGGAGCATCACAGGAAAGCGACATTTGAGGAGGAGTACAGGAAGCTACTGCTGGAATCTGGAGTGAAGATTGATGACAGGTACTTTCCATAGGTCTCATATTCAGCTCCTTCAGAGCTGCAAAGTTTGTATTGACCTTTTACC
>CAZLCF010000475.1:0-1570 GCA_964557905.1 uncultured Rikenellaceae bacterium
GAAATAACAGCAGATTGCGATAATGATTCACTGCTTATCAGGGTGGATCCTGCCGGCCCGGTTTGTCATACAGGAAATACCTCATGCTTCAATAATGATTCATCAAAGGGATTCCTTTATAAGCTGGAACAGATTATTAACCAGAGAATTAATGATAATGTACAGGATTCCTATACCAACAAAATTTATAAAAAGGGCATAAATAAAGCAGCACAGAAATTTGGTGAAGAAGCAATTGAGTTAATCATTGAAGCCAAAGACAACAATATCGAACCCTTCAAGAACGAAGCCGCAGATCTACTGTACCATTTATTAATCCTATTCAAACTCAAAGGAGTTACTCTTCCGGATATTGAAGAGTGTCTGTATAAAAGACATAAGGAATAATTATGCCAATTACCGAAACTCTCCTAAGAAATCCTTTGTGTTCTTTAGTGTTTTACTTTGTGTCCTTTGTAGTTAGTTTTTATTAATATTTTATAGTTTTTTTGTCTGTTTAGTTGTTTTCTTAAAAAATCCATTACTTTTGTAAGCCAATAAGACGACAAGATGAATATTGTACACAATTATTTCGCTTATTCTTTTTATTTCTTTTTTTATTATAAAAAGAGATAAGGGGATTTTTGTGTACAGTAAAAAAGTTTATATGATGCAAGGTCCCCGGAAAAGGGACCTTTTTTATTTATAAGAAGACCAAAAATGAAAATAGCGATCCAGGGAGAACAGGGATGTTTCCATGAAGTTGCTGCAAGACTTTATTTCAGCGGTGAAACATTCGATATTGTACCCTGTCCTACATTCGATCTCACTCTTGTTGCTGTGAAGGATAAGAATGCAGATTTTGCAATGATGGCCATTGAGAACGCCCGCTCGGGAAGCATCCTTTATAACTATACCCTCATCAGGGAGTCAGGAATGAAAATCCTTGGCGAAATAAACCTGAGGATAAGACAAAACCTGATGGCTCTGCCGGGACAGACAATCATGTCAATCCGCGAGATAAGATCTCATCCGATAGCACTTTCGCAATGCATGACATATCTGAATCGCCTCCGTGGAGTCACGCTGATTGAAAGCGATGATACAGCCGGAAGCGCAAAATATATAAGTGAAAATAATCTTAAAAATGTGGCGGCTATCGCACCGGCAAAAGCCGCTGAGCTCTACGGACTTGAAATCCTAGCATCCGGAATAGAGACTTATAAAAAGAACTACACTAGATTCCTGGTCCTGGGAAATAGAAAAGATGCCAATAAAGACGGGAATAAAGTATCAATCTGTTTTTCAACAGGTCACAAGCCAGGTTCACTGGCAGCAGTGCTTGTCAGGCTGGCTGAGCTGGATATTAATTTATCCAAGATACAGTCGGTCCCGCGGCTTAACGGGGAATGGGAATATATGTTTTTCCTTGATCTTGAACTGAATCCTGATCATGATATCGGTCTGATAAGAAATGTTCTGGAAAACTACACGACAAACCTGGAAGTGCTGGGGATCTATAATAAAGGAGATAAGTTATATGAAAGTTAAACCTGCAAAGCGGACTGAAAGCGTACAGGAGTATTACTTC
>CAZLCF010000476.1:0-1565 GCA_964557905.1 uncultured Rikenellaceae bacterium
GAAAGACTATCTTTTCCAGTTCCAGTCCTTCTTTCCTTAAAGTGGAAATATGATTAGGACCATAGTACAATCTCATTCCGAGATTTGTTTCCTGTCCGGGATTAAAAGGAACTCCGACTTCAGCAGTAAAATACCGTATGTATTTTTTTGATGTAAGTGTTTTAGTTGAGGTTACAGAACCGTTGAGGAAAAAATCATCCGTAATGAGCACCGATGAAAAGAACTGATCAACAAATGCAATCCAGCTCAATTTTGTGGTAATATCCACCTGTTCCACCTCTTTATTGGTCCGGAGCCTCAATCCGGCAACCTCATCCTGGTAGTATTTATATTTGATGGTAGTATAGTTCTCTTCGTTCTGTCTTCCTTTTTCCTGCTGTGGAATTAGCATTCTCCAGTCAAGGGTTAAGCTGTTCTGATTGGCAGGCATTATATCGGTCAGGTTCCTGAAAGTCACATCAAAGTCAACACTGTACTTTTCAGGTGCCAGTGTATATTTATATTCTATATATCTGTCATCGCCTGCCAGGAGTCTCAGGATGACACTCGAAGGTTGTGATTCAACCACATAAGATCTTTGATCTGAAACAGGCTTGAAATATAGATTATTAGTCAGGACAGCTTTATTGTCGGCGGTAAAGAAATTGAATCCGAAGCTTGTTGAATCACCCGAGAAGAGTATTAAGGGCAGTGAATCGTGTGTAGTATAATCTTTAAGGCGTGCAGAATACACCCTTCCTCCCTTCAATGAGATATTTAATTCAATCTTATTGTTTTCAAGAGTGATGAAACCATCTTCTCCTTTTGCAGCATCTGCAAAGGCTCCGTACTGGCTCCCATCTGCTGCTGCTGCTGAAACGGGGATGGCAGGTCTGTTCTCTTCCGGAACGGCTATAGCCTGTATTGTATCCTTTGGTTGTTCAACAGGCGTAATGCCGAGTTTAATATTAAGTTCATTCAGTTTTTCCAGAACGTCAGGCTGATTTGGTTTATACCTGAGTGCATTGACATATTCTGTCCTGGCTCGTTCCAGGTTTCCTTTCGCCACCTCTGCTTCGGCAACTTCAATTGCCTTCTCATAGTTTTTATTCCGCCGGACATTGCTAATTATGCTTGTCCCGACGAAGATCGCGACAATCAGAATAATACCTATTATTGTATTCTTGTCCATTCCTTATTTCTAAAATTTATTTACCCGTTATTTCCCTTCAAATTCTACTTATTAATGCAGGCTTTAATGAACTGAACAAAGAGAGGATGAGGATTCATAACAGTACTGTTGTATTCCGGGTGAAACTGAACTCCAACGAACCATTTGTGTCCGGCCAGTTCCATTATTTCAACAAGTCCTGATTCAGGATTAATTCCTATCGGCACCATTCCATTATCCTTGAACTGATCGAGGTACTTATCATTGAATTCATATCTGTGGCGATGCCGCTCAACTATTTCTGTTTTCCCATAAGCCTCATAACTTTTTGAATTCTTGCTGATTACGCATTTGTACCCTCCAAGTCTCATTGTTCCCCCCTCGTCAGTCCCACTTTTTTGTTCCTCCATGAGAT
>CAZLCF010000477.1:0-1557 GCA_964557905.1 uncultured Rikenellaceae bacterium
TAGCCTGGTCAATGATCTGATCAGGATCAAAAATCGTAATATCGGCATCAGCATCGATATAGATGCGACCTTTATTTTTAAATACCGGGGCGATTTTTTCAAGCCGTTGTGCCGGCAAAAGAGTTATTTTACGTATTCCTGCAGAAAGAGATAGTATCTTTTCCTCCCTTACATATCGTCCCAATAATCGCGCAAATGAGCCCGTTCCCCTGGGATGCCCCTTCCCTCCTGTCAATGTTCCGTCACTGGCTATTAAAACTGTCGGATCTGCAATTGTAGATTTCACAATTTCTTCCGGAATGGAATGTGCAATTACCATTCCGCCTCTCTTCCTGTATTCATTAAAAGTTCTTTCTGTCAGCCTTTCGCCTGTTTCAATCCACTGAAGATCAGAATAATCAATTCCCCATGATCCTCTCCAGTCGCCATCATATACAGCTGATTCGATATAAGTCTGCGTCGCAGTATACGGATAGCATTCTACTGAGACATCCAGTCCATGTTTACGTGCCTCAGAAATCATCTGAAGCATAAGGGGTGTCTGCCTGAATCCGATACTTGTAACATGAACCACATGAAGGGGTGCTCCCGTACCGGCAGATGCTGCTATAACTTCCTCAAGTGCGGCAATGCAACTATTGGGCTCCTTCAGACCGGCATAACGTATATGGACAATACACGGGGCATTATATCTGGCAGCTACTCTGAACATTTCCAGGATCTCCCACCGCGAAGCTGCAGGAGTATACATCAATCCCAATCCGACGCCAAGAGCCCCGCAATCCAGTCCACGCTCAACTCCTTTCCTTAATTGTTCAATCTCTTCGTCTGAAGCCTCTTTGTATGCGGCATCTCCTACCGGAGCAAAACCTCCGGGATCATTCATAAGATCTATTCGTAAGGTAACATGTCCGACACTTACACCATGATTAATAATCGATTTATTCTCCCGTTCGCTGTACCATCTGTCAACATCTGATGTGCCCATCTCAAGTTCAAGCGCCGTTGTTACGCCATCCATTACTTTGTATCGATAGTTCTCCTGATCCTGGCCATGCTGATGTATATCTATGAATCCAGGTGAGACAATAAGTCCTTTAGCATCAATTACTTGTTTGCCTGTAATGACATTATCTGTAATCAATTGGATTTTCGCTTCACTGATACCAATATTCCTTATTCCATCAAAGTCAGATTCAGGATCTATGACTCTTCCATTCAGAATGACTAAATCGAAATTCCTTTTATCGGTTCTTGCTGATTTAGTGCAGTTATGGTTTGTGATTGTGATTAACAATAATACCAGCCCGTACAGAATCCTTTGAAGATTTAATAACATATTTGATCTCATATCAATCATTTAATTTCTAAGAAATATAAAAAATTGCTTTTAATACTTCAATATTTTTTTTATATTAAAAGAAATTTTTCTGCCATGAAAATCGTCGATATGACACCCGAAACCGAAATCCAGTATTTCTGCTGCCTTGAAGAATATAATGAAGAAATGAAAGAAGCTGGAGACCAGAAGCAGAAATGGTATAACAAAATGAAAGA
>CAZLCF010000478.1:0-1556 GCA_964557905.1 uncultured Rikenellaceae bacterium
TCCGATAAAATTATCATCAACAATGGATACCGGACCACGCCAGTTAAGATTATAAAGCACCTTGAGCTCTTCAATTACCTGGTTGGGATCTTTCATCCTGACCTTGTGACCAAAAAGCGATGTAATTTCACAAAAATCGCATGAAAAGGGACATCCGCGCGAGACCTGTATATCCATATAGGCATACTTCCTCCTTGCTAACAAATGGTAATCCGGCACTGGTGTTAGTAAAATATCGGCATATTTACTGGTCTTATAAAGTCTTTGAGGCTGCCCGGCATTTAAATCATTTAAGAAAAGAGGTAAGGTAATCTCAGCTTCGTTCAGGACAAAATGATCAATTTGGGGATAGTTGCTGTATTCCTGCGTGAACAAGGGGCCACCAGCAACAATCTTTTTATTAAATTTTTTACAATCAGCAATTATTTTGTTCACTGATTCTTTCTGGATGTACATGGCGCTAATAAAAACATAATCGGCCCATTGGATGTCATTGGTCCGAAGTCCTGTAATATTCATATCCACCAGTCTTTTCTGCCAGGTCGAAGGTAACATTGCCGATACGGTTATTAATCCAAGCGGTGGAACCGCTGCCTTTTTAGATATAAACTTTAAAGCAAATTTGAAACCCCAGAAAGAATCCGGACACTGAGGATAAATTAATAATATTTTCATCTAAATAAAAGTAAACATTCCTTGCCAAACACACAGATAAGTGCACTTTTGGAACTCCCTCTGCTCTATCAAATTTATAACATAATTAAGCAAAAGTCAATTTTATTTATTTCAAAGGAAAATCCATCCACCTAAGAATTAACTCAGATAGATTAAATCACTCGCTCCCTTAAAACTTGGTTTCTGATTAGAATTTCTTTAAGCCTGTAAATTCAGCAATATACCTTCCACCATAAACAGGTACGCTATTTTCCTCAGTAGAAACACAAAACAATCTGAGACCTGCAAACACTGGAATTGCATTAAATTGATTTGCGAGATTAATAACTTCTTCCTGGTTTTCTACTGATGAAATGCCAGGTACTATTGGGTACAAATCTGTCTTTACCCAGATATATAATAACTCATCTTTTGGATTCTTTGCAACCAGGTGCGGATATTCATTCCCCAGATTACCATTGGATCGAATTAACTTACCCTTCTATGCATTTAAGTAGGCAATAAGTAGTGCTAAGCCAAATTCATGAAGTTCATCCTTGGTCATTATCTTACCAACTCTTTCAGGATCATCTCCGATATGAGTTATAGGTTTTATTTGACCATCAGGTAATGTTCTATTTATTAATATCATAGTCATGAAATTAGTAATTAATAACCATTCGACCAAGTCCCCTTTTGAGGGACCTGATGGAGAGGTTTTTCGGTTTGTATTAAATAAAATTGATAAGCTAAAAGATTTATTTGACTTCAGATTTTCTTTGTAGTAACTTGTGTATTATTTTTTGTTACTAACTTAACAAAGGAGGTTAACTTATGAAACTCAGCACTTTTTTATTGGTGAAAGCCATTATCTGTTTCGTATTCGGTATTGGTTATGCTGT
>CAZLCF010000479.1:0-1548 GCA_964557905.1 uncultured Rikenellaceae bacterium
AATGAACACGATCACCAGCCGACAAAAATTAAAAATTTTGGTTTCAGAATAAGTTTTGCATACAAATTGTAGTGTACTTAGGAAAACAACGGATTATATGCTTAAAAAAATCTTAATAACAGGACTTATATTGTTTGTAAGCCTCTGGGTTACAGGGCAGGAGACGAAAACTGCCGTTACCAGCAAACAGGCAAAAATTACGGATGAAATCAATCTGAGCGCTGCCGATATAGAATTATTTAAGGAGCAAACCAAGCAGAAAGTTGAGGAATTCCAGCAATATATTGTTACACTGGGCAGCAAGGACGAGCCTGCAGAAAAGCGTAATATGGCCGAAAAAGAAGCATTAAAGCTCTTTTATAAGGGCGCCGAAATGGAAATTTCTACAGCTCTTCCCGATGGAACAGTGCAGAAGGTCAATCGGCCGATGGAAAAATACCTGGCCAGGCTTAAGTCACTTCCATATACCAAAGTCATTATCAAGTTTTACGATATTGCATATATAAGGGAATTTACCAAGGGTCCCGATGGTAAATATTACTCAACGGCTACAATAATCCAGGAATTCACAGGTTTCAGCAACGACGATATCATTTATACGGATATCACAAAAAAGGAAGTGGAAATCATAATTGATATTGTTGAAGATACCTTTTTCCAGGAAAAAAGATGGAAAATATTCCTCGGGGATATTAAAGCTACCGAAACAAAAACCGCTGTTTCCTGATGTCGTCTCTTTTCTTCAGAAGAAAAATAAGCCGGGGTTCTGTCCTGGTGATTCTGATATTATTTGTCAGTTGTCCAATCTTTTCACAAATTCTAACTGATCCGCAGAGAGCACGTGAAGAAATTTTTGTAGCCAGGATAAAACAGTTTAATGAATTTGCTGACAGGTTCAACCTTAAAAGCGATTTCAACGGAAATCCTGCTGATTCGGCATTCAGGGTTAAAATGCCGCGCGAAAGAATGATACCTCTTTTGTTTGACCTTAAGGATCCCCGTATTCAGCATTCAGCTAAAGAGTATTCCGATGATTATGTTAAGATAAAGGAAGAATTTATCAGGGATGTAGTGCAGAATAACATTTTGCTCTATAAATATTCTCCCGAAATTATTGCCGAAGCCAGATCAAGAGTTTTATATAAAGGAGAACCTCAGACAATCAGGCTTTTCCTTGTCCAGGAAATTGTGGGTGATGATATGGTAAAATGGGTTTTGTATTCGGCAAAAGGCAATGTTCTGAATATTTTTAAAACGGACACTTCCATGGTCCGCTTCATTCCGCCTTCAAGCAATGAAACTGATTTCATAAACCTGAAAAGAGCCCTTGAGGATACTGACTATCTTCAATATTATGCCACACGGCATTATGAACCCGATTATCTTACACTTTTCTTTTCTTATATCAGGTCAGGCTTAATAAAATATGAATATGTTGAAGAGGTTGTTTATCATATTATAGATATTCCGGGCTGGTATATAAAAGTAAAGGATTTCAACAGAAGCGAACTTAATTCAGGCTGGCTTATTACTGATGTGATGAAAAAC
>CAZLCF010000480.1:0-1540 GCA_964557905.1 uncultured Rikenellaceae bacterium
AATGGAATTGCAAATTCCATTTGCCACATCTTATCCTTGTCTTTGTCATTATTAATTGTACCATCATAAGTTACTTCCACTTTATATACGGGATTATAACCCCTGATAAAAATAGTCCGGTTATTATAGTACCTCCATAGTACAATATAGTCGTAAGTTGCTTTGGTTATGTTGATCTCAAATCCAAAATGCATATAGAGACTGTCGGGAACAGGGACACAAAAAAATTCCGCACAATCGTCCAGATAGGGCCGGGCATCAAAGTTTGTTTCGCGTGCCGTGAGCGAGGTGTCTTCGCATTCGTAAAACAGATACAGGTTTTCATTATCCCAGAGCATTCTGAATTTGCTGTTCTGTCTTTCTACAGGTTTATCACCTCTGTAGAAATAACTGAATGCCTGGATTTCAGCATTCTTCCAGCTTGCTTCATCCATTTTACCGTCTACTGTTATAGGCTCCCTGGCTCTTGAAACTTTATATACAGGTTGTTGTCCGGTTACGAGCTGTTTTTCGGTCTGAGAAAAGAGGGAGAAACCGGTTATAAGATAAGTCAGGACAGTAATAAATATTTTAAGTCTTAAATGGTTGATAATTGAGAGCTTCATACTCTTTGAATAATTAATGATGGTCAAATTTAAAGATTCTGGCAGAATCCGGGAAAGAAAAACATTCTTGACTTTAGAACTAATTAATTAAATAAAATTTATTTTTATTAGATATAACTTCAGTTTTGGATTATTCAATAAATCTTCCCTGATGAAAAAAAATCTTAAAAGATCTTCCTATGCCGTAATTCTGCTCTGTTTTTACGATCATTTCCTGCACTGACAAACAGGTAACCAATTCGCTTCCAGGGAGTGTCCCGGAAGCTGAAGGAGTATCTTCACGGGACATAATTACATTCCTTGACTCTGCGGCAACAAGCAAACATGAGTTCCATAGTTTTATATTTCTCAGGCATGGTAAAGTTATTGCCGAGGGTTGGTGGAATCCTTACCGTCCCGATTTAAAACATACACTATACTCAACCAGTAAAAGAAGCAATAGTTGTATTTACCGCAGAATCTCCTGATATGTGGGGTGAACTGGACATGGTATGGGAATATTTGTATCCCGGTATCAAAGATGATAAATTACCGGAGCCTATACATGGAAAGATGATCAGTCGCTCGAACTTACATTGCGCTTTATTGATTGTATTCATACGCAGAGGTATTTTTTCACTTTTTCAGATAAAAACAAGGTAATTGTTTATATAAAAGAGAGCAACCTCTCATGGAACAGGGCTGCTGATAAGCAGATGAATAAGCGAAAGTTATTTTTAATCGGTTGAATATTATGATAATATTTTGAGTAGGTCTATATCCGTAAAGTAATCTGTGTCTCATTTAATCGTATTAACCGTGATTCTTACTTATATTCCTTACAAATTGAGAAGGAGACACTCCGAATTGTTTCTGGAAACTTGTTGCAAAATATGATGGTGATGAGAATCCGACAAGGTAGGATATTTCATTGATCCTGTAATTTCCTTCCGACA
>CAZLCF010000481.1:0-1540 GCA_964557905.1 uncultured Rikenellaceae bacterium
CTCGACAATATTTCTGCTTTCATCATCCCAGCCAAGCCTTGTCTTGACTGTGACAGGAAGCTTCACAGCTTTGACAATGGCAGCTGTCATTTCAATCATCATCGGGATATTTCTCAGCACGCCGGCGCCGGCGCCCCTGTTGGCGATCTTTTTTACAGGACATCCGAAATTAATGTCAATAAGCTCTGGTTTTGCCTCTTCAGCAATCTGAGCCGCCTCCACCATGGCACCGGCAAGATGACCGTAAAGCTGGATACCAATAGGTCTTTCAAAATCATAAATCTCAAGTTTCCGGACGCTCTTTTCTCCATCCCGTATCAGTCCGTCAGATGATATGAATTCTGTATACATGAAATCGGCTCCATTCATCTTACAGACCATGCGGAAAGAGGGATCAGTTATATCTTCCATGGGGGCAAGGAACAATGGATGATCACCCAACGATATGTTGCCTATTTTCAAGTCTGATAAATGAATAATTGGCTGATTGAGATAAAAATCCTGTTAAGTCCAGATAGTACTTTCAGTTTTGGAGGCGTCTGTCCTGTCAAGTTCGTTTTTCCTGTAAAAATAAACCAGTCCGTATTCCTCACACTCTTTCTTTTTTACATCTTCAGGAAGGGTGACGTAAGCTGTTTCAACTTCATTCCATATCTCAAGTATTATGTTATCAGCTTCCCTCCTCATATCACATATCCTTTCAGTGTAATCCAGGGTTTTCTTGGCGAGTGTTTGATGATAATTAGATGCTTCAAGGAAATTTTCAAATCTGACCTTAACAACTGCAATCGTCGGATTGGTTATCGGACTTCCCCCTTTACGTATTCTGAACTCTTCACCTTCAATAATTCTGCGTCCCCAGCTTATCAGTTCATTCTCAGTATTAAGAGATGGTACTGTCGATTCATTTGTTGCGAGACCGTAATATGCTCTTGTTTCCGCCGGAAGATCACCCCGGAATATCGCCATATTCATTACCCTGATGAAATGAGTCAGATAAATTCTTGCTTTTTTAGCAATTTCGCTGTAGTCTTTGCCCTTTTTGTTCTGTGACGCTATTGACTGCCTCTGAAGCTGAATACTATGTTCAAACAATGGCAGGAATTTCTGCAACCTGACAATTGTTTTTGCTGAATAGGCCATTTTATATGGAGGGAGCTCCTTCCCTTTCTCAAGAGCGGTCTTCATGGCTCTGATCCTGGCTGCATCGGTGTTGGGCAATCTTCGGTAAGGCATTTTGATCAGGGTGTTAATAAATTGTTGGTAACTCCTGCGAATATAATATTATTTTGTTAATAACAAACAGTATTCGCATTTTAATTGTTCTGATTATTAAAATGTTCGAAAAAGGTTAAATCAGTTGCGTGCTGTTAATAACACTTTCACATACTACTTTATACGTAAAATATGCTTCTGATGTTTCAGAGAATAGCTAAAATAAAATAGATTCCCGCACCTTTGATTCCTTCCGTTATGATATTAACTTAGGAGTTTAAAAAAAACGAAAAGCTATGTTTAAAAGTGAAGTATATATTAAAAG
>CAZLCF010000482.1:0-1540 GCA_964557905.1 uncultured Rikenellaceae bacterium
GATACAAAAAATGAGATATTCTTCCTGGGAAACAGTATTACTGACTTCGGAGAGTGGAATGAGCTTTTCAATGATAAAAGGTGCAAGAACAGAGGCATAAGCGGGGATATCACTGAAGGAGTTTTGCTAAGGCTTGAAGGAATTACAAAGTGCAAGCCGGCAAAAATATTCCTGTTGATAGAAGTAAATGACCTTTCAAAAGGATTTTCAGATTCGGCAATCCTGGCAAACTATAAGACTATACTGGGAAGAATAAGTGCAGAAAGTCCGGGGACTATGGTTTATATTCAGAGCATACTGCCGGTCAATCCTGCTTACAATCTGTATCCCAACCATACAAATAAGACTGAAAGGATCAAAGCCGACAATAATGAGCTTAAGAAAATGGCGTCCGATATGGGATATGTTTACATTGACCTGTTCAGCCGGATGGCTGACAGGAATGACCTTTTAAGAAAAGACCTGTCGCTTGACGGACTTCACCTTAATTATACCGGGTATCAGCTGTGGGCGGATGCAATCAGACCATATATTAAAAAATAAAAGGATGAACTGGACCAAAGAGGAGATAAAGCTTCTGAAGACTCTTAATAATCCTGACAAGATACAGGCATTTCTCGATTCCCTTGATTATAATACAAATTATGAGTGCAGGTCGCCCCGTTGGGTGATGAAGAAACGGTCTGCCCATTGCTTCGAGGGAGCTTTATTTGCTGCGGCTGCTTTGCAATTCATTGGATATAAGCCGCTTATTGTGGATATGCGTGCTGTAAATGATGATGATCATGTAATTGCCATATTCAAAGAAAATGGCCACTGGGGGGCTGTTGCCAAATCCAATTTCACCTCTTTACGATTCAGGGAACCGGTCTACCGGTATTTGAGAGAGCTCATAATGTCTTACTTTGATTTTTTCTTTAATACGGATGGATTCAAATCCTTAAGATCCTATTCCCTCCCATTTAACCTCACAAAGTTTGAGTCACTCAGCTGGGCAACAACCGATGAGGACCTTGAATATATCGGCGATAAGATTGAATCGCTTCATCACTTTCCGCTGGTTACGAAAAGAATGATCAATAAACTTTATACTGCCAGCGATTCCATGATGAAAGCCGGACTGCTTGGAGCAAAAACAGAGGGGCTTTTTAAGCCGATCAAAAAGAAATAATATACCAATGGAACAAATAAAATTATCAAAGTACCGCTGGGTGGTTCTTGCAGCCCTGATGATGATTACAATGATGTCGCAGGTTCAATGGCTCACACATGCTCCCATTGAAAGGGCCGCTGAAGTTTTTTATAGAGGCAGGTTTAATCCGTTATCGTTCTTCAATATTGATTTTCTGGCCTCGTCATACATGCTTTTATATATCATCTTTTGTATCCCGGCATCATATTTTATTGATACATATGGAATTGTCAGGGGTGTTGGGACCGGGGCAATCCTGATGATTATAGGTGCTGCTATCAAAGGTTTTTCCGGCAATTCATTCACTATGGCATTAACAGGGCAGGTGATTCTTGCAATAGCCCAGCC
>CAZLCF010000483.1:0-1529 GCA_964557905.1 uncultured Rikenellaceae bacterium
CCCCTTGGTTCCGGATAATCATATTTGAAATAATTGATCATCTCCTCTATCCTGACAGCATCAGCAGGAGGCAGCTGACCGCTATTGATGAACCTGCGGATGTTTGAGTATGATGCATTATCAACATCAATTGAAAATGTTGACAACGGATTATTCCTGACATTCTTATACCCATTTTCATTTACTGAAGCATATCCTTCAGTATTGAAATCCGGATTGTAACGGACAAAAGCATGCCTTGATTCATAGGCTCCCCCTGCTGCCACTGGTGCAGCTTTTGATGCCATGTCCATTTTATTTGCATACCCGGTTACGATCAATTCTTCAAGGACCATGTTCTCCTGTTTCATTGTTACATTTATTACGCTTCTGTCCCCTATCTTCTGTTCGATAGTAATATAGCCTGCAAATGAAAAAACAAGCACTTTATCCTCCGGCTCAACTGTTATTTTATAATTGCCATTCAGATCTGTGATAGTCCCCGTGGGTACTCCCTTTACTGATACTTTCACGCCTGCCAGCGTTTTACCCTGATCATCTGATACCTTGCCAGTAATGACCCGCGAATCTGTAAAAGCTATCATAGCTGCGGCAAGAATCATTATTGCGAAAATTTTAAAACTGTTTTTCATGACATAAAGTTTTTGGTTAAACATTTTTCTATAGGATGCGGGAGTTTTCCAAATTCCATAAATCAGATCAGAGTTTTTTATTTTGATTTATCTTTAAGGATAATTTAAATATCGTATTTACCGGGTGACCGATGTTTTACAAGTTCTCAGGAAAAATACTGGGTAAAAAAACCGATGATGAACTGATCACGGAATTCAGCTCCTCAGGTGATCTGGAGGTATTAGGTGAACTTTATTCCGGGTATATGCACCTGGTGTACGGCGTATGCCTTAAATACCTGAAGAACAGGGAAGAATCGGGGGATGCCGTAATGCAGATATTTGAAAAGCTGATAACTGAGATCCCTAAGCAAAAAATTGAGAATTTCAGAAGCTGGCTTCATGTGGTAACAAAGAATTATTGCCTTATGCAGCTCAGGACAGAAAAAACCCGGGAATCAAAATATCATGAATGGACGATGGATCCCGGTAATTTTATGGAAAACGGTTATGAACTGCATCCTATTGATAAAGATGAACCGGACATGGAAAAAGCGCTTGCAGATTGTATTGAAAGGCTGAAGGATGAACAGAAGGATTGCATCCGGCAGTTTTATTACGAAAACAGGTGCTATAATGAGATTGCGGTCAATCTCGGGATTGATGAAAAAAAAGTGAAGAGTCATCTTCAGAATGGTAAAAGAAATCTGAAACTTTGTCTTGAAGAAAAAAATGAAAGAAAAAGACAAAAATAACAAAAGCTCACTCTCTGAATTTCAGCGCTATATAAGAGGTGAAATGACAAAAAGAGAGGAAAATGCTTTCCAAAGGAAACTCCAGCGAGATCCTTTTGCAGAAGAAGCGGCAGAAGGTCTTTCAGAAATTTCAGCCGAAGAGGCTGTCTCGGATCTGGAAAGC
>CAZLCF010000484.1:0-1509 GCA_964557905.1 uncultured Rikenellaceae bacterium
TCCTGTAAGAAGAAATACTCAGCTTCAATAAAAGATTCCTGGAGAGTTCTGAGTCCCTGTGCAGAAACCGATAATGCAAAAACAATTGCAGCCAGGAGAATGACAATCCTTTTGCCCATGATTATTGGTTTTGCCAACAAATTTATAAAAAAATCGGAAAGATAAAAAGATCAGTCACTCTTCCTTTCTTTTCTACGTCTTCTGTAATAGATAAGGAAGAAAACAGCACCTGCGCCAAGAATCAGCAACAATATCCACCATTTACACTCTTTTTCAGATTCAATGCCTGATTTAATTATTTCAGCCGGGATATCCTTCTGATCTATTAGATTTGCCAGGGCCTGGAAGATTAATTCTTCAGGGACAACCTTGTTTTTATTTTTCAGGATGAACAAAATGAGATCCTCAGGAGTTTTTATTCTCTCCTTTTTCAGATCCAGGGAATTCAGCCAGGTAAGGAAAGGTTCTTCAGCATTGGCTGCAATATCCCTGCGGAATTGTTCAGCATCAGTATCCGGCCGGGAGCTTATTGAGGCAATCATTTTAGCAAATTCCTTATCTGTCAATCCCTGATTAATGGATTCATTATAAACAGATTGCATCCATTCTCCTCCGTCCCTGATGCCTTTTTCCCCGGTGGTTGTAACAGCCTGTATAAATATTTTTCCGTATCTGGAAATCTCGCTTAGTGCCAGGATCTTCTCTTTCCCGGCTGAAATAGTGACGTCTGGTTCAGCAAGAACAGTGGCTGCAATTCTATCAAGAGCGTCCGGATTTGTTTTTCCGCCGGTTTTTTCCGCGATATATTCCTGCAGATCATTCCATGTCTTAAGATTAAGTTCATAAATATCAATTTCACCAAGGATCTTTTTCAGTTCGCCATCTGTATTTGCAGCCATGTAATCAACTGCAGCCTGCGAAAGAACATTATCCCTGAGAGCTACTTCCAGGGCAAGCCTGTCAACCTCTTCAGTACTGATGCCCTTCTTTAAGGCTTCTTCTTTAATATACGAGATCTGGTCGTCCACTTTACCGAACTGGTATTTCTGAATTTCGGATCCGGAGATGACCTCTTTCAGCTTATCACCGGCACGATTCATCTGCATTTCTGTCAGTGCCGCAATCTGCTTTTCAGAAATAACCCTGTTATATTCAGGCCGGATTACCTGCTGCACAGGCTCATCCGGTTTCCTTGTTATGAGAACATCAGCGCTTGTCGTGTTACTGAACCTGTCTGTAAGCTTAAAGGTAACCTTGTTATCTCCGGGCTGAGGCACCATTTTATAGTAAAATGTCGAATCGGTCATTGGAAACTGTTCAGTGTAAACCAGAGAATCACCTACCCAGTGTTCCACTACAAGCATTGAACCCGGTTCAGCTTTTACAGGAAATGTAATCGTATCTCCCTTAACAACTGAAAAAGCATTTTCACTTTCAATAGACAGATCCGCTATGAAATCCGTTTTCGGCAATATTGTGCCCGGGAGTAAAAAACTGTCGGAAGGATAG
>CAZLCF010000485.1:0-1502 GCA_964557905.1 uncultured Rikenellaceae bacterium
AAGTTATCCGCAGTTCCTCCTATTCTACCGGTCTGCCCGACTACAAACGATATAAGTCCATATTCATTCGGAGTAACATTGTGTTCCTCAATCCAGAAAACCGTATCTGCTGCAAGGTTCTGTATCTCAACCTTAATGTCAAATGCATCGGTGATAAGATTACCGTCACCGTCGCGAGCGATAGCTTGGTAGTTGAATCCTTGTGGAACTTGTGCATTCAACAGGACAGTACTTAAAAAGATCAACAGGGAAAATGAAATATTTTTCATATTAATGGAATTTTAGATCTTATTCCAGGAAGACAAAAATATCCCGCATTAAGCGGATTGAGCTGATCAGAGAAATTAATTGATTATTACAAAGTTACGAGATAAATACTATACAAGTCAAATTTATTTTTAAACGCAAAAACCTGGCTTTTTAGAACCAAGTCTCACAGCATTTAAAACGAAAGTTCAGAACTTTATAATTATACTCTTATACTTTTAAAATCATTGAATTATTAATCCCTTATTTCTCTATCGTGTCATCCCCCACAATTGACCTTAACAACTAACTACTAATCGTATCCATAAAATAATTTTATCAACTACACTTCTTTTTCACCACAGACAATTGCTACAGGACAGATTTTACATTTGTTCCTTTCAGGCATACGGTCAAATTCCCTATTGCGAATCTTTACAAAATCATCTTCTAACTGCATTATTATGGTTTTTTTATCGATTTTATTAACATTTTCTTTTTTGCGTTCTTTTAAATAATATGCTGAAAGAAGAATATCCTCCTCTGGATATGCAAGGCTATAATGGTTTAGTTGATTTTCTGTATAAGATTCGAGTAATTTATTCTTATTGTATTTAAATTCAACTATTTCTATTTGTCCGTTTTCATTTTCCTTCACAAGGTCTAATTTACCTGTCAGAACATTATTACCATTGGCTGTCATAAAAGGATATTCTATTTTAAGAATACGATGTTTGCCATTATTTCCTGAGAACATATTTGCATAATCAAAGAATATTTCATAGTTCTTCTCTTTTTCATTTGCCTTTTCTTTTTCAGTACCGAATGGATAGATCCAGCAACGATCAAATATCCTGTTCAATATTTTTTTATCTATATGTTGCCTATCATATATCATCCTGTGTAAAACCTCAAGAGATCGATGCAAGCTTAAACCAGAAAACAAGGGCTGTATTGCCTGTCCCTTGAACCGATAACGATGTGTGAAATTATATCTGCCCGGACAAAATCTATAATCATAAATCTCCGAATGAGAAACATGCAGAACATTGCCTGTGGAAGATTTAATATTGCGAAGTATATTTACGACGTTATAAGGTTTTGACTTAACTCTGTTTATTTCTCCTAATTCATCAATAAAAGTAGACATTTGTCCTTCTTCAGTCAGGAGGAATACACCTTTAGCGGCCCTTGTCATCCCAACATATAAAATACGTCTCTCTTCCTCTAAACATATATTTTCTTCTTCTTTGTCA
>CAZLCF010000486.1:0-1500 GCA_964557905.1 uncultured Rikenellaceae bacterium
AGTTTTGTAAGCATGACTGAAATAATTTTACAATTATCAATTAATTGTTCAGTTTCATTATTATCAATATAGCCGATTTCATTACCAATTATGATCTGAGTCAATAATTCTGCAGAGGATGCTTTAGCAATATAGAAAAATCTCACTGATTGCTTGTCAGTTTCAAGCTCATCCCCTTCCGCAATATTTGAAGGGATACTTACAGCAGACCGTTGAATCTGATCTTTCAATCCAAAATCTCTTGAGAATTCCTTCTTTTGAGTCAATTTGTATATTTTGACAGCAAGATCTTTGGCAAGTTGCCAAACACGGAGTTTTTGAAAATTACCCATTTTACAGCGATTTTAAGTTTAATAATAGATTTTAGCACTGAATAGTAAAGATAATCTTTATCATTTATAAGTCAAACAATTGCGAAAAGCCGTTGCGCCCTTGTGCCCTTTGTCCACCAAAGCCTTGGCGAAGGTGGATTGTGCCTTTGCGCCATTTAATCATTTCTGCAACCATTATTATGTTATTTCAGTCATAATTTTGAATAAAAAGAGCAGATTTTTACTTACTTCACATTCCCAAACCGCCGGTTGAGAGATAAATGGAGAAACGCAGGTTCAGGACAATAACTCTGATTGCCGATATCATCATCCTTGCGATATCGTTCCTGGCTATGGTATGGACCAAACCCGCCAGCCTGAAATCGTATCTCCCTTCACACAGCATTTTCTTTGCAAGCCTTGCAGTGATATGGATCATCGTGTCGTTGATCAACGGCAAGATGCACCGGGGAAAGATCATTAATTTTTCATCGCTTTTTAACAGGGTGATAAGCAGTAATATCATCTCTTTGTCAATTACTGCCCTTCTTATGTACACTTTCAGGGATTATAACTATTCCAGGACGATTGTTCTCGGAACGGCTGTAGTCGCGACATTTCTTGAACTGATAATAGGATCCGTTTATATTGCATACAAGAAAGCCTCCATCCAGGATCTGGAAGAGTATGAGAAATACAAATCATACAGAAAACCAAGCGAATATGACCTTGTAAGTGAGATTAACGGGAACCATCCGGAGACAGTTACTGATGTCCACCCGGGCATTATCAGCGCCATTGAGAATGAAGCAGGTCCTGAAATGGCGGAAGCTATCATTAAAATGACCGGACCGAAACTTTCCGACCGAACCGCTGTCCTCTCCACTACAACTGTTTTCAATATATCGAGTCTTCCTGAAGATAAATATACCTATATTATTAATCTGCATAAGATCAACGATATCAAGAAGCTTGATGATTTTATTGATGCCGTCAATCAGAAACTTGAGGAAAAGGGATATTTTTTCTGCTGTGTCGAGACAAAGGATCAGCGTAAAAAGAGGATCCTGAAAAAGTTCCTTCCTGTGCTGAATTATATTTTCTACACATTCGATTTTATGGTGAAACGTGTTCTTCCCAAGCTGAAGTTCACACGCCCGTTATATTTTTTTCTCACCCACGGGAACAA